>JAHDDD010000006.1:0-15203 GCA_020629535.1 Saprospiraceae bacterium | reverse complement strand
AATCCTCCTTGCCATATTTCAGGATAAAGATCTTTGAGATTAAATTGCATTGTGCCTGAGGGACATTCAAATACAAGCAACCGTGAATTGGCCTGTTTGTTGAGTCTGCAAGATCTATCTATTTCTTCTGGGTCGAATGCTTCATCGAAGAATAGTGGAATACCTTCATCGTAGTTTTCGAGTCGCAACATCAATACGTCATCAGATTTTGCATTGTGTTGAATGTTTGTAAAGAATGAAATCTCAGCATTGCTCATAGGTTGTTCGACCAATCTTTCCATCCTGTCAACCAGCGGTTTGTAGGTAACCCATTGACCAAATATGGTTATAAAGAAAGCCACAATGGCGATACCTACAAAAAGATAAAATAGTTTTTTGCGTGCATCTCTATAGTTCGAACTTTTGTACATGCATTTAAGTTAAGCATTTTTTAAATCCGGTCTGCTTGGTCGGACTTCAATTTTACTTGGTAACGTACGGGGATGCATTTTGAGTAGATCCACAACCATTTGTCCAAGATCTGCTGGTTGAATTTTCCATGCATCTTTGTCTGAAGGAATATTGCCATTAAAATGGCTTGAGACAGAGCCAGGCATAATGGTAGTAACTTTAATATCATATGGACGAAGGTCAAGCATAACGGCTTGGGTGTATCCGACCAATCCAAATTTACTTGCGTTATAAGCTGCACCGCGTGCGAAGAAATTTGTTCCAGCTAAACTTGCGACGGTAATTAAATATCCTTTTGATTTTTTAAGTGCAGGGATGGCTGCTTTGGTTGAGTTAAATACGCCGGTCAGGTTAATGTCTATGACTTGATTCCATTGTTCTTCAGACAATTCATCTATAGGTGCAAAATGTCCTACTCCAGCATTGGCAATGACAACATCAAGCTGACCCCAATGCTCGACCACTTTATTTACAGCAGCAACTTCATCTGCCATTTGACGCACGTCAGATTTGATGGTGAGAATATTTTTGTATCCTTCTTTTTCAAGTATTGACTTTGCAGAAGTAAGAGTTTCTTCATTTCTTCCGGTGATTGCCACTTTCATTTCATTTTGAAGAAGTACCTTAGCCATTCCTAAACCGATTCCCTTTGAACCGCCGGTGATTAAAACAGTTTTCATTTAGATTATATTTTACACAAGATTATGATAAAGAATTGGCTATTATACATAACGCAGGTAATTACTTTTGCTATTTGTTTGTATGTAAATTATCTCGCCAATGCACTTCCAATAAACGGATATACCTCTAAAGAGGTTTCTGATATGTTTTATAATAAGATTGTCCCTGCACCATTTACATTTTCTATTTGGGGTCTTATATATGCACTTTTGGCAGGCTATCTTATTTACTATTTAATTGTTCTTGTTCAGAAAAAGGAGAAACAGATATTACAGTTTGAAGGTATAGCTCCGTTCTTTATTGCCTTAAATCTTCTCAACCCTGGTTGGATGTATTTTTGGCATCAGCTAAAACCAGGGTTCGCATTGATTTTAATGGCTGGTATTTTAATTTCGCTCATCATAATCTTTTTGAAAACAAGAAATAAGATTCAAATGTCTATGTGGCCAAGAGCAAGTTTTGAAGTCTATTTTGGTTGGATCTGTGTGGCAACGGTTGCAAATGCAACTGCATTCTTAGTATCAAAAGGCTATGATGACATTTCAATGAATACGGATATCATCGCCATCTTTATATTGTTGGTACTCATTACTATTGGGCTTATAGTAAGTTTGAAATATCGGACTGTAGTATACTCACTCACGTTAGCCTGGGCCTTTTTCGGTCTTTGGAGCAATGTATCAACTATGGATGTGTCCGCCTTACTGGTATACGTTCCACTTATTGGTTTGGTGATATTTCTACTTTTGGGAGTTTACAATGCAACCAGAAGTATGATGTCATAGGGCCAGATATCAGACTTCATACACATTCTTAATGCTCATTTTCAAAGGATTCGGCAGACGATTTTCATTCAACATATGCAAAGTAGGTTAGTTAAGAATCTGATCCATTGAAAAGGGTGACAGATTAGCGTCAAATCGCGCCATTCAAATGAAGAATCTTAAGTAAATAATTAAAAATCACATATATAATCTTTTTCGATATAAAAATTTATTTTTGTGAAGTTTTTGGAGTAATAAAATGAACCAGGCTAAACGAATACTTGTGACTTCCGCTCTTCCGTATGCGAATGGACCATTGCATATCGGACATCTTGCAGGTGCTTACTTGTCAGCTGATGTATACGTTAGATTCCAAAGACTGATGGGGAAGGATATCGTCTTCATTTGTGGTTCAGATGAAAACGGTGCTGCGATCACGATCAAAGCGCTAAAGGAAAAGAAGCATCCTAAGGAAATCGTTGATAAATATCACGAGCTATTCAAGCAAGCTTTTTCAGGAATTGGCGTATCCTTTGACTATTATCACAGAACTTCTGCGCAACTCCACCATGAAACCTCCCAAGAAATATTCAGGGAACTCTACAAGAGCGGAAAATTCGAAGAAAAGACAACAGAACAATACTACGATACAAAGGCGAATCAATTTTTAGCAGACAGATACATTAAAGGTACCTGTCCGAATTGTGATTATGCAGATGCATATGGTGATCAATGTGAAAATTGTGGATCAAGCCTCAGTCCCACAGAACTTATCAATCCAATCAGCACATTAACGGGCGATGCACCCGTTTTAAAAACAACAACCCATTGGTATCTTCCATTAGACAAAGATGAAGATTGGCTAAGAGAATGGATCACGCAAGGAACCATCGATGGCAAAGAACACCATCTTGCCTCCGATTGGAAATCTCATGTAGTTGGTCAATGCAAATCCTGGCTCGACGGTGGACTGCTCCCTCGAGCCATGACCAGAGACTTAGATTGGGGCGTGGATGTACCTCAGGAAATTCCCGGATCCGAAGGAAAAAAACTTTATGTATGGATGGACGCACCCATCGGTTACATTTCATCAACCAAAGCATGGGCGCAAGAGAATGGTAAAGACTGGAAAGATTATTGGCAAAGTGAAGACTCTAAACTTGTTCACTTTGTCGGTAAAGATAACATCGTCTTCCACTGTATCATTTTCCCTTCAATACTTAAAGCTTTAGACAATTACGTTTTACCAACCAATGTCCCTGCCAATCAATTTATGAACTTAGAAGGAAACAAAATCTCGACATCCAAAAACTGGGCTATTTGGGTTAATGAATACCTCGCAGACCTCCCCGGAAAGGAAGATGAACTTCGGTACTTCATGGTCAAAGCAATGCCTGAGCAAAAAGATTCTGAATTTACATGGAAAGGATTTCAGGAAGCCATCAACAATGAGTTGGTGAATAACCTGGCCAACTTCATAAACAGAGTCATCGTATTGACGAACAAATATTACGAAGGGAAAATCCCCGAATTCGACGATAGCTTGATGATATGCGGATCGGATAATACCGAAGATATCAGCTTTCTAGACAATGAACTTTTGAGATTGTTCGATGATCTCAATGATTATAGCCATCACATCCGTGCCTACGAATTTCGTGCAGCATTGAATAAAATGATGGAAATCAGTTCAAAAGGAAACCAGATCCTGCAGTTCAATGAACCATGGAAGACCATCAAGACAGATGAAGAATTGGTGAAGACAGTCATGTTCCTTTGTATACAATATGGAGCAGCTTTGTCCGTGGCTATAAGACCATTCCTGCCAAAGGCAAGCGAAAATCTCAGAGCACTACTGAATCTTCCTGCTTTGAAAGAAGAAGGAGAATTGGTAGAAATGATGGACAAATTGGCATTGGGTGAATACCTCATCGAAAGCGGACATCAGATCAATGAAGCAAAACATCTCTTCTCAAGAATTGAAGACGATTTGGTTGATGCCCAAATTTCAAAACTCAATGCAAGCAAAGTGGCTGCAAACACAGACAGTACCTCTGATAATCCCATCAAAGAAAACATCATATTCGACGATTTCAGCAAAATAGACTTCAGAACTGCAACAGTGCTGGAAGCAGAGAAAGTACCGAAAGCTGACAAACTTTTAAAGCTCACCCTCGATCTCGGTTTCGAAAAGCGAACGGTCGTTTCAGGTATTGCAGAGCAATACAAACCAGAAGAAGTCATCGGAAAACAAGTAACGATCGTCGCCAACCTAGCTCCAAGAAAAATCCGTGGTGTCGAGTCTCAAGGCATGATACTCATGGCCGAAAATCAAAGCGGCAAACTCAGCTTTATCAGCCCCGAAAAAGGTTGGGAAGAAGGGACTGTTGTTCGGTAAGTATTGAATGGTGAATGGTTAGTAGTGAGTCGTGAGTGGTTTAGTGAAAGGTAGCTTACTAGCTCACTAACTCACCAGCTAACTTTAAAAATTAGACCTTGCAATCTGTATGGCAATCGCCAACAAGATGATTCCAAACACCTTTCTCAAAGTGACCATTGTTTGATTTGACATTTTATTTGACATCCAATCGACGGACCGGAGGGTAAAAAATATAATGATCACATTGATGATGATTCCGATCAAGATGCTGTAGTTGTCATATTCCGCTTTAAGCGAAATGATGGTTGTCAATGTACCAGCACCAGCTAAAAGTGGGAAAGCTACAGGCACTACACTTCCCGATACATTCGCATCATTTTCCTCTTTGAATAATTGAATACCGAGAATCATTTCAATGCCGATAAAAAACATGACCATGGCTCCTGCCAGTGCGAATGAAGAAACCTCAATTCCAAACAAACCGAGTATGATATTTCCACCGAACAGGAAGCTGATCATGATCAATGCAGAAATGATGCTCACTACCTTTACATTGAATTTCAATCCTTGATTTTTCATACTGATGATGACAGGCACATTGCCTAGCATATCAATGACAGAAAACAGAATTACGGTTACAGATAAAATCGCTGCAGTGTTCATGGTTTACTTCTTTTTTGCAGTTATCGTTAAGAACAATTATGCTTCAAATATAGACGTGAATAATATAATATGACACAATTAGCATAATATAGTGGTCAATATTGATTTATTTATCTCATTTTTGTGTCATATTTTATATTTCATATTTAAATATTTATGTCCGAAATTAAACTTGACCCATTCGATGTACGGATCATCAATGAATTGACATCTGATGCACGTGTTCCATTGATTCAGTTAGCGAAAAAATTGAAAGTATCAAACACATTGATCCATCAACGAATAAAGAAATTGAAAGAATCAGGCATCTTAAAAAATGCTGTATATCAACTAGATCCTTGGACCCTTGGATACAAAACTTCTGTATACACACAGATCATTTTGGAGAACTCTAAACATCACAGAAGGGTGGAACAAGAGTTGGAGAAAATTCCTGAGATAGTAGAATGCGTAAACATCTCAGGCAGGTATGCACTGCTTGTGAGAATTTACGCTAAAGACAATAGAGAGTTGCGTGATATTATCTATGAAAAGATACAGGTGATAGACGGGGTGGAAGGAACGAACACCACCTTTTCTTTCGAGACTGCATTTTCCAGAAATGTGCCGGTTGTATTGTGAAAAAGAGGGTCATTCGTTTCACTGTTGGTCTGCTTATGAAACCTATCTTATTTCTGAATTTTGCTAAAGTGCCGTTCGTATAATTCCACCGCCTTTTCGTTATACAAATGATCTTTATTTCGAATGATCTTTTCGAGTAAAGATTCTGAATTTTTATGATTGATTTTAAAGTAGCAGAGCATGGCGAACCATTCTGCTTCTTCTTTTTTAGAACCGGGAGAAGCCGCAACATTTTCAAACATTTTACAAGCTTCTTTAAACTCTTCAATTTGAATCAACATATGTGCAGAGTCATAGGTAGTGACCTTAGGTCCCTTTGTTTCACCTCTAACGGTTTCGCTGTATGGGGCTTTGTAGTATGTTGCGAATATTTCTTCTCCTTTGATATTGGCTTGTTCATTTGGTCTTAACATCCATACTGCACCCGCAAGCAATCCCAGTATCAATAATGATATCAATACTTTTTTGAAAAGACCGTTATTTTTCTCCCGTCTGGCGGCAGAATCATTGGTAGAGTCATTGATTACGTTTAGAAGATCCATTTCTAGGTTCTGATCAATAACCAATTGTACTTTTTGATGTAATTCGAAATCCTCTTTAAAAACCGGATCACTTTTTAGCCGGTTTTCAAATGCTTCTTTCTCAGCATCACTGAGTGCATTTGCAAGGTAATTTTCGAATAATTTATAGCTCATACTAAATTTTGAATTTATTCACCAGTTGGATTAGCTTCTGCATACATTCATGCTTCTTTTTCCTTGCCATTCCTTCTGATTTGTAATTCATGCTTACTGCAATTTCTCTCATTTTCCAATTCTTCGACCACATATCGAGCACGTCCCGACACTTGGCGTCAAGCTTGGATAAGGTTGTACTAAGTAATTTTTTCTTCTCTTCCGACAAGAAGAGATATTCTGGGGTGTTATAGTCTTGGTGATCTAAATGGGAAGAAGTTTCGATTGATATTATTTTACCAGCTTCAGTTTTAATTCGCTTCCATTCATTTCTGATGATGGCAAAAATATATGATTGAGCACTTGTTTTTAGTTCGAAATTCATTCTGCTACACTGTTTCACAAAAGCGATAATTCCGAATGTCAGCAAGCTTTCAGCATCCTCTGAAGACCCTTTATTGGCTTTGATATACTGATGTACGAGCGCTCTTAATTTTTCATTGCGATACAATTCAATGACTACCTCATTCCTTGAATTGATATCCTGTCTAATCGAATCAACTATCTTTTTCAGATCATCCAATGCTAAGAGACTTTAAAATGGAAAGTGTTACCCGAAAGTAAAATTTTTTTTTCAAGACGAAGATCAATTATCATGAATACGCCCTCGAAAAAGCCATAATCCAGTAATAAAAAGCAATCCATACTCAATTATCCAGAATTCAATGTGCTCGGATACAGGTTGCGTATCATAGGCAGAATATGAAAGGAAGGCCAAATATGACCACAAAACAGCCATAATCCTCAAATTTGAAGTCATGGCAAATGTCAATGGAACAGCCAAATACCACGGATGTATGGTGGTTCCAAATATCAAGTAGATAAAAAATAATATGGCGATCCCCTCTATGCGAAAGTCATCTTGCTTTGACCATTGATAGGAATATTTGCAGATCAAAAACGCAGAAAACAAACTAAGTACCGGTCCAATAATCCAGATTTGGTTGTATCCAGTGATCAGAATTCCCAACTCTCTTAGTATATAATATATACTGGCATTAAATTCAAAATTCTGAAAATACAGATTGATGCTTTTCAGCAAATGGGTCAGATCACTGCCAAACAACATCAGACCAAAACCAAAAAAACATAATAGACCGGCAGGCACAAAAAATGACAAATGCTTTTTTCTCTTCCACAAATAGAAGAGTAGATATGGACCCAGTAGAAGCGGCAGTAATTTACTCATGATGGCCAATGCATACAAACTACCTGAAATGGCCCATTGTTTTTTCATTAAAAAGTATACCATCCAAATCAATGCACAGACCATAAAAGCTTCAAAGTGCAAATTCCCTGATAACTCCACGATAATCAATGGATTTAGAAAATAATACAGTGCATTGGTTTCTCTCATACCCATTGACCGGATCAAGAGTAACAAGCCGTATACACTCAGTAGCTCAAGGATCAAAAACCAAATTTTCAAAACAACAGAAAAACCTTCAATGCTATTTGAAAATTGAACCGTAATCCAAAATACCCATTGGCAAACAGGTGGATAAATTGTATAGTAATCTTGAGAATTAAGCAAAGGGTAAATATTCGAGAATTCAGGATTGGCAGACAATTGGCCCATCAATTCGCTAGGTCGAAAATCGAATGGGTGAATGCCCTCTTGCCAAAGCATTCCATCCCAATAAAATCTATAAATATCATCTGATAAGGATGGAAAATAAAATGTACTTGCAATTCTCAAAGCCATACCCAAACCAATCCAAATCCATAGATTTGATACTTTCGCATTCTGTACAACTATGACATAGCTTCCAAACGCCAAGCTGTATGCGACGAAGAGTAAATTGAATTCTGATTGTTCAACATTCGAAAAGATGAAAAAAATGGCCCCGACCAAAAGCAATCCGGGCAGAATACTGTTAGCTAGGGATTTCATCAATTTTCATGAACAGACAAATGACGAATCGAAAAGTAAAAAATGGTACCAAAGCCGAGAGCTAGCAACATGTGATATGGTAACATTGAAGTAATGCCCGATTGTATTGAAAAGAAAATTGCTACAATAAAATAAAGGCAAAGCAATCCTTCTAATATCGTGATCATATTCAATTTCGTATTCCGATATTTTCGTTTCTTGAAACTGTCGCCTAAAGAAACGATGTTGAATTTTGGTGTGCGGATAAAGGCTGATTTTTTCCCCATATAACCTTGAAGTACAGCGACCGAATTATGGAAGGACAAACCCATTGATAGTGATAAAAAGACAGGAAAAAGGAATAAAAACTTTAGCACCTTCTTGAATGTTGATTCGGACTTCCAGGCAGTCTGCACATTTGCTACAAAATAAATGACGCTAATGGAAAGAAGTGCAATCATGAAAATTCCTAAAAATTGTTGATTCACATTCAACATTCCGAGCATGAAGACCAACGGGACCGAAAACACACCCACTAAAAATATAAAAAGAAAAACACTACTGCTCAATAGATGTGAGGTCGCATGAAACTTCTCGATCAATTTGAGATCTGAAGCCCAAATTTGAGGAAGCATTTTCTTGGCAGTTTCTGCACCGCCTTTCATCCAACGAAACTGTTGTGATTTTAAACCATAAATTTCAGCTGGCAATTCGGCAGGTGCCAACACATCTTCAAGATAAATGATTTCCCAGCCTTTCAATTGAGCGCGATAACTCAGATCAAGATCTTCTGTCAATGTATCTGCCTCCCAACCGCCGGATGTTTCGATACAATCTTTTCTCCAAATGCCGGCGGTACCATTAAACTGAAGGAGAAAATTCCCTTGATATCTGCCTTTCTGTTCTACGGTAAAATGGACATTTAATTGAAATGCTTGTAGCTCAGTCAAAATCGAATAGTCTTGATTGAGATGGTCCCATCTTGTTTGGACAACACCTACTTTATCGTCTTTGAAAAAATGAATCGTCTTGCTCAGGAAGTCGGGTTCTGGCAAAAAGTCTGCATCGAAAATGGCGATGTATTCTGAATCGATGAATTGCATGCCATATTTCAAAGCTCCAGCTTTAAATCCTTTCCGGTCTTCGCGTTTGATCTGTTTTATATTGAATCCTTTCGCTTGATATTCAGCTACCTTTTTAGCAACAATTTCCACCGTGTCATCATTCGAATCATCGAGTACATGGATTTCAAGTTTGTCTTTTGGGTACTCAAGTTTGCACATTTGATCAATGAGTCGCTCTACCACAAATCGCTCATTGTAAATGGGCAATTGTATGGTTACCTTCGGTCTGAAGTTTTTGTCTGCTTTTTGCTGTGGGGCAGTTTGATTTTTTTCGTTTCTCTTGTAGTTGACAAGAAGATGAAATTGCATCAAGCAAAAGATGGTGATGAAGAATAGCCCACCGACGTATACGGTCAATAGGAAATATCCAAAAAGCTCCATCCAGATCATGTTGTTTATCATTGCGTCAAATCAACTTAAATATAGTCCATAATATCTTGTGCCCTGCGAGGATTGTACCTTTAATTGTACCTGACACTTTCGAAACGCCAATACGTTTTCTGTAATTAACACCAACTTCAGTACACTTTAATTTTAATTTTGCAGCTTTCACTTGCATCTCAACGGTCCATCCGAAATCTTGATCCTGCATATTTATGGCAAGTAATTTGTCATAACGTATCGCTCGAAACGGGCCGAGATCAGTAAACTCATATTTGTAAAATAGACGTATGAGATTTGTCGCTAGCCAATTTCCAAATATCTGTTGTGGCATCATGGCCCCTTTTTCCAAATCACCAAGAACCCTCGAACCAATGACCATATCATATCCTTCCTCGATGATGGGTTTGAGTATCTTGGTCATTTCTTCAGGATGGTCAGAATAGTCTCCATCGAGAAAAACGACGATATCTGGTTTTTGAGCCTTTCCGGCAATATGTTCAAGACCTTTTAAGCAAGCATTGCCGTATCCGGGATTTGGTTGATTGACAACAGTAGCACCCGAATCAGAAGCAACTTGTGCTGTACCATCGGTACTGGCATTGTTGCAAACGATCACTTCATTGATAATATCTTCAGGAATATCCTTCAATACCAGCCCGATAGACTTTTCCTCATTATAAGCTGGTATGATTACGTCAATGATTTCATTCATCTGCAAATGGCAAATTTAACTGCGCGTAAGTTATCGAAATGTAAATTTTAAGACAAGAAGAAACATGTGTTATAATTAATCAAAAGCCTCAGCGTTATGATGCAGTGATAATAAAAGCATAAATTTGCTTTTTCTACGTTAATTATCTGATGAGGAAATTCTTATTCTGGAGTATTTGGTCCTTTGTGCTGTTGAGCTCAATGTATTCGTGCCGAGATGAAAACTTTTTTGAAGGTACAGAAGCATTGATCAGACTTTCTGAAGATACCATTCGATTTGATACTGTTTTTACGACGGTGGGTACCACAACCAAACTTTTCAAAATTTACAATGAAGAAGATGCCTCCATCCTCATCCCGGAAATAAAACTTGTCAATTCTTCTGGATTTTTCAGACTTAACGTGGATGGTATTGCTGCAAATTCAAGAAAGGATGTAGAAATTCCAGCCAAGGATAGTATATATGTTTTTGTCGAAGCTACCATTGATCCCAACCTACCACTCAATGTGAGTCCTTATATTATCGAGGATAAAGTTGAAATCATTTTTGAAAGCAAGGTTACTCCGGTCTATCTTGAAGCCTGGGGACAGGATGCCAACTATGTACCCGATAAATTTGGGTCTAGTAAATTGAGTTTTTTGTCTTGTGATTTTGGTGAAGCGGTTTGGAATGATCCTAAGCCATATGTTATTTATGGATCTTTGTTCATCGATAGCTGTACTTTGGTGTTGCCTCCCGGTACACGTGTATATGTTCATGGAGGCATTGCCATCAATGAATTTGGGATATACAATGATGGCTTGCTTTATTTTCTGCCCAATGGAAAAATGGTGAGTGAAGGAACCGCTGATCAACCAGTAACGATTCTCACGGATAGACTGGAAGAAGAGTATATTGAAGATGGAAATCAATGGTCAGGCATCATTTTCTCAACAGGAAGTACCGGAAATAGGCTAACCCATACGAAAATTAGAAATTCCATTGTCGGAGCAAGGGTTGATTCGCTTGCCTCTGCTTCTTTTTATAATTGTGAATTTGGCTTCACTTCAGGTACCGGCCTCATTGGCAGACATGCCAATATCTATGCAGAAAATTGTCTGATGCATAACAACCTGATCTCTGGTATTCAATTGGTTTTAGGTGGAGATTACGAATTTAATCACTGCACGGTTTACAATGAAAGCAATCAGGATGAAGCTCTTCTTATGACCAATTTTCAATGTCTCGATCAACTCTGTATCGATCCACCATTGGTGAATGATCTCAATGCTGTGTTCAGAAATTGTCTCTTCGTTGGAAATGATTCCGACGAAATTGCCCTTGGACAGATAGGACTCGAAGGATTTGAAGCAAGATTTGATTATGACTTTCTCAATTGTTTTGTTCAGGTAGATGAATTGCTTGATGAGGATAATCATCCCAATTTCTTTGACAATTGCGAAAACTGTGTCAACAATCCACTCCGTGATTCCATGTTTATGAATGAATTTGAATTCGATTTTAGGCTTGATACTATGTCTGTAGCCATTGATGCAGGATTCAATCTTCCCTTCGTTCAGACAGATAAGGACGGTTTGCCTAGAGACGATGAGAAGTCAGATGTAGGCTGCTACGAGTTCCAAAAATAGGTAATAAAGCCCATTTTAATTATCTGATAATCAGCGATTTATAAAAATTAAGTTTTTTTTTAATTTTCTTGATAACATTTAGATAGGTTTAGGAATAAACACACGTAAACTTCCTTCAGAATCGTATTCCAAAGGAAATTATATCATCCTTATCTAAATAATCATGTGGTACGAAAAACTTAAACTGAGCACAAGAGTCATGACGGCTCTGTTTTTATGTTGTTTTTTCTTTAATTTTTCAACAACTCTCAGTGCACAAACCCCAATTTACGAGTCTTCTTTCGACCAAGGATGGGGTATTTGGCAAGCGAACGCCAACCAAATCAAATTAAGTGAGGAATTTGGTACAATCTCCGAAGGGCAATCAGTATTGCTTGCAAGTGGAGAGAATACCGATTTTAGAACACCTCAACTTACATCGCAAACTCTTGATCTTTCTTCATATTGTGGAATTGATCTTGCGTTTCAATTGTATGCTAAAAATTTAAAAGCAGGTTCAACCATCTACGTAGAAGTATCCTCAAATGGAGGAAACACTTTTGACGTTGTTGAAGAATTCAGAGAGTGGAGAACTTTAGGAACCGATGAAATTCAGGAACTTAAAACACTCACCTTCGAATTTCCAATTCGTGAACGATTGACTAGCAATATGGTCTTCAGAATTTCAGGACATAATCTTGAAGCTGAAGCACTTTATATTGATAATATTTCCATTTCTGACAAAAATATTGAAGATAACCTACTTGCAGTTTGGTCATTTGATGATTGTGAACTTTCAGAGTCGAATGCATCAGATATTCTAAATCCAAACGCAAATCCAGGCAATTGTTCAAGTGTAGAAATATCAAGAATTAGCGTTGGTTCAAATGCACAGCACTACTGTGTAGAAGGATACAACGAGGTATTTGTTTTAGGGACAAACACTCAAACTTTGGACCGAGCGCTCTGCGTGGAAACCTCTAATGCTTGCGAGCTTTCTAATACCACGCAAGCCATTCAGTTTAGCGTTGTTGTAAAACCATATAAGACCGGAAAAATTCATGGTATTCAGTTTATGGAAAAAGCGACGCCAACTTTAGACGGAGCTTCTAATAATTTTCCTACCAAATATGGAATTAGAGTTTATAAAGATGAGGCATTGATTTTCTCTCAAGAGAATATGTCCACAACAGAAGAATGGTCATTTGAGCATTTCAGATTTACACACATCGAAGAAATGCGAGTGAACGAAACAACAAAGTTTGATTTCGAATTGCTCCCTTACTGCCCTGTAGGTAATAATGCAGGAGCATCACTTTGGGAGATTGATGAAGTTAAAGTTTTTGGTGGATGTTGTGAGCAAGATTGTGGTTCACAAGAGGTTGACATGGTACAAGTAGATAATGATGGCATTCTTGATTTAAGTTTGGACATTGACTGGTCACAAGAATCATGTACAGACCACTGTTTCGGAAGTGTAACGAATCACAATATTGAGGCTATTTCAAGAGCAACATATGAGCCTTACGGCTGGTCATGTTATGGTAATGCAACTCCAATTACGGTCTCCGATATTGTCAATGCATCTTCTTTGACTTCATTTGAAGATGTTGCTTTTGAGTTAAAGAGCAGCACCAATCCTGGTGAAGATTATATTGAATCTGATGTTGTGAAGTTGTGTATTGGTACGGCATATAAGCTTTGTTTTGACCATATTGAATACACAAGATCAGAATCTGATGACTACGCGAAGTTCGAGAAAGATCTAAGACTTGAAGTAGATGTACAGTCTGTAGATTTTATCTCAGCCAGAGATGAGATTAAGAATTCATGTGTTGAATTTGTGGCAAGAGCTGAGTCACAGAAATTTAAAGTTTCAACGATTAAAAGAACGAAAGCAGGCACAAGAGGTAGCACCTACTATCTTGATAATTTTATATTGAACCCTGTTGAAGTACCTGCTGACGCAAACTATGGAGTAAGTTGGACAATGCCTAACGGTACAACTTTAAACAGACTTTCTGTAACAGCAGATCAACCAGGCCAATACTTTGCAGTATATGATGATTGTCAAGGTTGTCAAAGGACTGCATCTTTTACCATTGACCCGTGCAGCGATCCAGCTTTGAATTCAACATTCATTTGTGATAATTTAAACATCATGGGCGACCTCGACTGTGATGGTGACGGTGATACAAATCAAGAAGAATGCGATAATGGAACCAATCCAGATGATCCTTGTAGCCATAGCCACAGTTCAATTAATGACATCTGTGGAGCCATAGAAAATGGAGCCATAGGACTAGCAGAAGCAGATTGCGACGGCGACGGACAATCTACTTTAGAAGAGTGTGACAATGGTACAGATCCTGAAGATCCTTGTAGTAATAGTTATGAAGATGGTGATGAAGTTTGTAGAGCTATAACGGCAGGAGCAAGAGGTTTTGCAGATGTTGATTGCGATGGTGGATCAGTAAATGATGAAAAGGAATGTGAGAATGGAACCGACCCAACTGATCCTTGTGACGATTTGGGAATATACGAAGGTACCGGTGCATCTTGTGATGATGGAGACCCATGTACGATAAATGATACTGTAACTTCTGACTGTCAATGTGTTGGAACTTTCCAGGATACTGACGGTGACGGTGTATGCGACGCTGAGGATATTTGTCCAGGTCATGATGACAATGCAGATTCTGACAACGATGGCACACCTGATGGATGTGATGATTGTGACAACAATTTAGATGGTACAGCTTGTGATGATGGTGATCCGTGTACAGAAGGTGATGTTTATGATAACGATTGTAAATGTGCTGGCCAATTCGTTGATTCTGATGGTGACGGTGTATGCGATGCAACAGATATTTGCCCAGGTCACGATGACAATGCAGATGAAGATAATGACGGTACTCCAGACGGATGTGATGATTGTAACAATAACTTAGACGGTACTTCTTGCGACGATGGTGATCCATGTACTACCGGAGATGTATATGATAATGATTGTAACTGCGCAGGACAATTTGCTGATGAAGATGGTGACGGTGTATGCGATGCAGAAGATATTTGCCCAGGTCACGATGACAATGCAGATGAAGATAATGACGGTACTCCAGACGGATGTGATGATTGTAACAATAACTTAGACGGTACTTCTTGCGACGATGGTGATCCATGTACTACCGGAGATGTATATGATAATGA
>JAHDDD010000245.1 GCA_020629535.1 Saprospiraceae bacterium | reverse complement strand
ATCATAAACTTAACAATCTGTTCTTTTCACAACATTTCCTTAATAGGTGTACTCCACTTTTTTCCTGTCTTAATATTGATTTGAATTTTCTATTGCGACCTTAGACTTACACACAAACTGAATTCCTTTTCCCCCTTTAATTTCTAAACTGAACATTGATTCAACTCCAATTTGTTCGCAATGGGATTGGAATCTTATGGTTACTTCAACCATGGATTCAAATTAAGATATAACCCTAGTTGCGAATACAATGACCAAAAAAAATTGTTTAAGAACATATTGGAATCTTTGTAGTCTACTTTTCTGTCTCATTATTTCTATGAATAATGCATATGCAGAAAGTCTTGATTGCGAAATCACCATAGACAATGTTGAAGTCATCTACGAATCTTGCGATGCAACAACAGCGACAGTGATAGTAGATGCCACTTGCCATAGTTGTGGTCCCGATGATGTAATTTCTTTCAGTATTGATGATTGTAAATCACACACTACTGATAATGTATTTCTCGATGTTCCTTTCGGAGTCATTGAGGTTTGTGTCCCCAATGAAGCAGGTTGCCTTTCAGAAACATTGCTCATAGATGTCCCCGGTCCAAATGTCACCGAAATAGAAGTAAATAACTTTTGCGATTCCGAGGGACTTGGTAATATTGAAACAAATATAATATCCGGTCATGAACCCCTAAACTTTGAATGGACCGGACCGGATGGATTTAGTTCCGACGATACTGATGTATATGATCTGTTTCCTGGTGAATATATTTTGAATGTTACGGATGGTAACGGTTGCGTATACGAAGATATCATTCAAATGGCACCTTGTTGTGATGATATGAACTTCTGCAATTTCGAAGCAGCTTCTCCGACTTGCAATGGTGACACTGATGGATTTATAACTTTGAATCCTGAATTTGGAGTAGAGCCATATACCTATCAATGGTCCCATGATGCCTCCCTCGATGTCAATGCTTTGACAGATTTACCAGGCGACATATATTACGTTACCGTCACTTCAGCCACGGGATGCTCAGAGATATGCGAAGTTGATATTTCCGAACCAGAACTTCTCTCTATGCAGATTGAATTAGTAAATACAACGTGTGGCCTGGATAATGGAGAAATAATGATTGATGTCATTCCAAAAACAATAGTTGAAGAAGGAGATGTTTTTTACTCAATTGATGGAGGTAACAGTTTACAAACTGACCCAAATTTCGAAAATTTACCGGCAGGTGACTATGATATATATATTGAAATTGAAGCTGGCTGCACAGCATTTGGAAATGCAAGCATAGACTACAGTGAGACTCTTACTGCTGAAATAAATGGACAATGTAACCCTTCCGGTCTGGTTGATCTGGAAGTAATAAATTTAAATGGCGCGTCACCTTATGACTTCAATTGGGAAGGACCCAATGGAGGTTTAGAAAATTCAAATCAAATCACTGACGTGCCGACAGGAGTATACAACTTAACGGTAACTGATGCCAATGGATGTATTCATGACACATCTATTGACATACCGTTTTGTTGTGTACTTAATCCTGTTTGTGAACCTGAAGTTACGCATGTAATGTGTGGTGGTGACACCAATGGAAGTATATCTGTTAACCCTAATTATGGAACTTCACCTTATGAATTTGAGTGGTCTCACGACGCATCATTAAATGATGGGTTTGCAGAAAATCTTACCAATGGCACATACAGTCTTACCATTACAGATAGCAATGGGTGCACTAGCATCTGTGAAACCGAAGTGTTGGCAGATGTATTAGATTGTTGTGATACATCTGGCTTCTGTGAGTTCAGCTCCAGCGACATCAATTGTTTTGGAGGAAACGATGGGATGATTGAATTTAATCCAAGTACTGGTCTTGGTCCTTATACTTTTGAATGGAGTCATGATTCTGGATTGACAGAAGGCATGGCATCAAATCTTGAAGCTGGAACTTACGACATCACTATAACTGATGTCAACGGTTGTTCAAGTTTCTGCAGCGTTGAATTAGGTCAGCCTACTGAAGGATTAAGCTTCAATATCTTTATTACAAATACGAGTTGTAATCAAGAAAATGGTTCAGTAGAGTTTGAAGCACTTGGTTCAACAAGTGTAGAATATTCAATTGATGGTGGTCAATCCTTCTCTGCTGAAAATATTTTTGAAAATCTTGCTCCAGGAAACTACGATCTTGTAGCTATCGATAATCAAGATTGTCAGTGGACTGAAACAATAGATATTGAATCTTCTGAAACATTAGAAATCGAATTGAATGCATACTGCAACGGAGAAACTTCAATAAATATAGAAGTCAATCAATTGGCTGGTGTGCAAATTGATGAATATTCTTGGGAAGATGAAACTGGAAGCAGTTATACTGAAGAGTCCCTGCAGAATGTACCACCTGGCACATATTATCTTACCGTTACAGATGCTGATGGATGTGTACAAACAGGTGAAACAAGCTTGGAAAGTTGCTGCAATAGTGCCTTGATTTGTAATTACACAAGCATTGATGTTTCATGTGTTGGAGCCAACAATGGTGAAATTAGTTTCGAACCACTTGATGGTACGCCACCTTACGAATATCAATGGAGTCACGATTCTGCCGAATCAACAAGTCGTGCAACAAGTCTCGAAGAAGGAATTTACGAAGTTACGATAACTGACAGTGGAGATTGTGTTACTGTTTGTGAGGTCGAAATCTATAATGTTGGTGATGAATTGGACTTCAATGCTGACGTAACTCACACAAGTTGTAATGAAGAAAATGGAATCATTGAATTTCTAGCAACAGGTCCTGGGACAATTGAATACAGTATGGATGGATTAACTTTTACTGACAATCCAATTTTTGAAAACCTGAGTCCAGGAGACCATACTCTTTATATTAGAAATGATCTTGGTTGCACAGCAGAAGGGAGTGCATTCATCGAAGAATCTGAAGCGCTCCAAGCCATTACAAATTCATATTGCAATTTATCAGAAACAGATATCAACATTGAAGTTGAAATGGTTAATGGAAATTCTCCATTCCAATATCAATGGGAATCAGACAATTGGTATACCTCTACGAGTTCGAGTTTATACAATGTTGAGCCAGGTACGTACTATCTTACCATTACAGATGCTCTAGGATGTGAATTTACAACCACAACTGGCCAGGCATTTTGTTGTGACAATGAAGGTTTTTGCAATTATTATTTTCAGGATGAAAGTTGTGCAGGCTCTGCAGATGGTTGGATTCAGGTAGAACCTACTTCTGGTCAGGCACCATATTCTTATGAATGGGAGCATGATCCTGACACTAACTCTGGCGAACTAGAAAACTTAGAAGAAGGCATATACGAGCTAACCGTTACAGATGCAAATGATTGCACCAATGAATGCACAATATATCTCACGGTATTAAGTGATGAATTGGATCTAGAATTTGACCTAAGCAATACAAGTTGTGGAGAAGAAAATGGAATATTGCTCATATCAAGCAATGATTCAGAAATCGAATATTCTTTGGATGGTGGAGCAACCTATAGTTCGAATACTGAATTTTCAGATCTTGCTCCTGGAGACTATACACTACTTGCGCAATCTGATGGTTGCACAGCTGAACAGAACTTTAGTATCGAATCATCAAATCCTATCACAGGATCGATCAATGCTAATTGCGCTAATTCGAATTCTTTAAACTTAAGTTTAAGCATTGAAAATGGCAAGGAACCATTCACCTTTACATGGACAAATGATTCAGGAAACACATACTCTGATCAAAATCTAACATTGGTTCCTTTGGGTGCTTATAGTGTAGTTGTAACAGATGCAAACGGCTGCAGCTTCACCGATGAGATTGAAATTAATAATTGCTGTGACTACTCTATTGATTGTATAGTTAATTCACAAGATGAATCTTGTCCAGGTGCAGGAGATGGATCGATAGAAGTGATAGCTTCTGGTGGAATGGACCCATATACTTTTACATGGAGCCATGACGATCAAGAAGAAAATAATATCATATCGGATCTTAGTCCTGGAAATTATTCAGTGACTATAAGTGACACACAAGGTTGTGAGTCGATCTGTAATTATATTGTCTCAAGTCCAGATGATCCTTATATAAATGTAAATATAGACAGCACAAATCCCAACTGTGGGGAAGAAAATGGATCATTGACCATAGGAGGAATTACCAGTGGATTTGAAATTCAATATAGCATTGATGAAGGTCTAAATTATCAGTCTTCAAATTCATTCCAGAATCTCTCTGCTGGCATATATAACATTCTACTTCAAACAACCAACGGTTGCGCGTATGCTACGGTAGTGGAATTGAGTAATAGTAGCGGTCCTAGTTTAGTATCCATTTCAAATTGCAATCCAAATGGTTCAGTTGACATTGGTTTAGAAATAACTGGTGGCACAGAGCCATTTACATACAACTGGTGGCAAAATGAGGAAGAGTACTCAAATGCTCCAGAAATTCCGAGTTCATGGAATACAAATTATACTGTACAAGTTATTGATGCAAATGGATGCGAAGCCTTGCTGTCCATTGAACCAATCAATTGTTGCTCACTCGATATGGAATGCAATGCAGAGATATCAGTACCATCATGTTATGGATCTCAAGATGGGTCTATTGTATTAAATCAATCAGGAGATGATTTGATATTTACATGGTCTCATGATCCAGAACTAGAGGAGTCACAAGCTCCATTTTTAAGCGCTGGTTCTTATTCAGTCACCATTAGCGATCCTGCTGGTTGCAATCATGTATGTGAGTTTATACTAAATGAACCTTCAGAGATTGAGGTCCAAGATGTAATAGATGAACAACCTACTTGCGGGCTGAACAATGGATCGATTGAGATAATGATGATAGGAGAAAACGAATCATACGAATATAGTCTTGATAATGGCCTCAGTTTTCAGGAAAGTAACATCTTTACAAATCTGGCTGCAGATGACTATTTATTAATCGTGAGAGATGAATATGGATGCACACTAAATCAAACTGTTCAACTATCTAATTCTTTGCCATTAACAATTCTTCAAGATGTTGAATGTGACAATGGGAGTTTCAATTTGAATGTTAATATTGAAGGTGGTAATCCGCCTTATGATATAAACTGGTTTTTAGACAATGAATTGATTGGAAGTGGTTCATCTCTTGTGGATCAAGTTGAAGGAACTTATTCTGTTCAAGTGGTCGATCTCATTGGCTGCGAAAATCAAATTGAAATCATTACAGGTACTTGTTGTAACACTGATGGCTATTGTGATGCACTTGTTACACAACCAAATTGCTACGATACATCTCAAGGATCAATAGAAATGTCCTCCTCTTTAGAAGATTTAAATTTTACGTGGTCTCATGATTCAAATCTTCATACCAACTTAGCAGAAGATCTGGAACCAGGATTTTATCAAGTGACGGTAAGTAACGATGCAAATTGTTTAAAAGTTTGCAGCTTTGAAATTGAAGAAATTGACATGCCAGTACTTGACAGCATTGAAATCATGCAGCCAAGTTGTGCAGTTCCGTTTGGATCTATCATCTTTCATGCACAAAATGAAGAAGAGCAAACACTAGAATATAGCATAGATGGTGGAGACAACTTTGGTCCTGGCTTTGTCTTCTACGACATTAGCGCTGGAGTGTATGAAGTACAAATCCGAAATGAATCTGGTTGTGTGGTCACAGAAGAAGTGGAATTATTATCAGCTGAAATAACTGCTTTTACAATAAGTCAAGAATGCAACGCGAATAATGAAATCATACTTAGTCTTTCTGGCATCGATCCGAATTTGATTGAAAGCATTAATTGGTATCATGGGACTGAATTGGTATCAAGCTCTATTACATTTGAAAATGCACTGCCAGGAGTGGAGTACAATTGTGAAGTAATAAATACCTACGGTTGTGTTTCAAATAATACATACAACGCATATGAGTGTTGCCCTGAATCTCAGGTCATAGAATTTGAAGTTATCCATGAAGATTGCGATGAGCCAAACAACTTTTTGGTTATTCCATTAATCGAAAATTTTGAAGGGAGTATTGAAGGTCATTGGACTCATAATAGCTCCACCAACCTTGACGGACAGAATGTGGGACCTGGAACTTATGATTTGATTCTCACAGACGTAAACGGATGTGTCCATACCGGTAGTATAGATATCGAACCATACTATGTAGAACCATTGCAGATCACGACGGTCGATACTATTTTCATGAGTCCTTTCTCTCAAACTGATTTGGATGTTAATGTCAATAGAGATGCAGAAGATTTTGACGTTCAAATTATTTCAGACCTTGATTTAAGTTGTAATGATTGTCTCAATACGAGTATTTCTTCTGAAGACTTCAACAACTCAATTGTTATCGAAGTGGAAGACTCAATGGGCTGCCTAGCGTTCTATGAAATAATAGTTATCATTGAACAAGAGGAAATAGAGGAAGAAGAAGAGGAAGTAATTGAGGAAGAAGAGGAGGAAGAAGAAGAAGAAGAAGAGGAGGAAGAAGAAGAAGAAGAAGAAGAAGAAGAAGAAGAAGAAGAAGAAGAAGAAG
>JAHDDD010000244.1 GCA_020629535.1 Saprospiraceae bacterium | reverse complement strand
TGAAAAGGAACTCGAAAAGCGGTTCAATGCCAGTTTCTATTCTGACTCATTGGTTCAGTATAATCCTTTGCCAAATTTTAATGTTGCACCGACACATATGCATCCGGTGGTCACTAATCTAGACAAAGAACACATACAACTCTTTCGTTGGGGATTGGTTCCTTTTTGGGCAAAAGACCTAAAGGTCGGTTACAAAATGATCAATGCTAGAAAGGAAACAATTCTCGAAAAACGCACTTTCAAGAATGCTTTAAAGAAGAAAAGATGTCTCGTACCTCTCGATGGCTTCTATGAATGGAAGAAAGTCGATACAGGTAAACAGCCATATAGAATTCAAACAACAGATCAGGAAATATTTTCCTGCGCAGGTCTCTGGGAACATTGGACTTCTCCGGAAGATGAAACCATCTACTCTTTTACCATCATTACACAAGAGCCCAATGAATTGCTTGAAGATATTCACAATCGGATGCCCGCCATTCTCCTTCCCGAACAAGAAGAACTTTGGTTAGATGACAGCATTCCTCCCGAAGAACTTCTTGATATGCTCGAGCCCTACCCTTCTGAATTAATGAAAGCTTATCCTGTTTCAACGAGGGTTGGCAAGGTATCAGAAAATGATGCTGAACTTATTGAACCCATTGAAATTTAAATCAATGGCATCACAACTCTCTCTTTGAAAAGTAACGAAGAAATATTTTATTCCCTCATTGATCGGCGCCGGAACATCTATGAAAAGGCGCAGATGTTCTCACAAAATCGAAGACCGGTTTCTGAGTTTACGCATCTATTAAACAACACAGATTACCAAATAATAGATGGAGTCGTAGATTTTATCAGTAATGAATCAGTAGAAAGCCATTGGGAAAAGCAAAATGAAAAATTTCTCAATTATGATCGCTCTCTAACTCCATTTACCTTTCTGAACAGTATCCCCATTGATAGGTACATCGCTGAGAAAAGCGGATTACACAAATTGAAGGATGCTGTTGTGTTGGATGTGGGTGGAGGAACTGGACATTTTCGTTGCAGTTTTTTCATGTATCCAGAAGAAATAAGCTATTATCTTCTTGATCCGAACATTCGCTTATTACATGATCAATTCATTCGTATGTATCCTGCGTTACTGGACTTACCTATTGGGCATATACGTTGCTTTGCAGAGAAACTTCCATTCAAAGACAGCATGGCTGATTTGATCGTGAGTTCTTCTGCCATTGATCACTATGTAGACTACAAAAAGTTTATTGCTGAATCTATCAGATGTTTGAAACCGGGAGGTAAAATATTAATCTCTAGTCATTTGAAAAATGCTACCAGTGCATCCTCTTCCATTTTTAATGGTTTTACGGAGAATTTATCTCGATTAATTTTCAGATTAAGATCTAGGGTTGCCATCAATGATCATGTCCATGAATTTGAATCTATAGACTCTATTTGTTCTGCCTTGGAAGAAGCTGGCTTCGAAATATTACAGCAAGAAACATTTAAACAATACTTCTTTATCGTAGGAAAGAAAGTTAGCTAAACCTGGTTCTTAACTTCTTAAAAGGCAATGCTGAATTTCCATCTTCATCAATCATTGTTTGTATTTGCAACAACCCTTTCGCACACACCACTGTTGGCAAACCATTCTCTATTTGAAAAACTTTACCAGGTGTTCTATTGACAATATTACAATCGGCAATTTCTGCGGCGTTTAGAATTCTGAATGTCTTCCCATTGATTGTACTCTTAGCTCCTTTATAAGGATGGCCAACTGCATCTATAAATCTTCTGATATTCTCAGCTGAATCATTCCAATTGATTTGGTAGTCTTCTTCATCTCTCCACATGGAAAAACTTGCATGACTTTCATCCTGAGTATAGGTGTTCATTTGCTGACCAGAACCAATGGCTTTCACTATTTTACAAGCAATGGTTTGGTAAAGAGGAATGATTTTTTCAATCGCTTCTTGGACTTTAATGGGATATGAGATATCTACTTTTTCTTGAAGCAAGATGGGTCCTTGATCAATCTTATCATTTGCTTCAAAAGCCGTCACGCCCAGATACGACTTCCCCAAAATCAATGAATTCACAACAGGAGCAAATCCCCTCAATTCAGGAAGCATTGAATCATGTAAAGTAATAATCTTATTATTCGTTTTCTCAAACCATCGCCACGATACAGCAATGTTATAATCTGAGGTCAAACCCACATCAGAATCTCTATATGAAAATGAAATGTTGTTTGATTTGCAGAGATTTGCGATATCCTTAGAAAAGTCATTATTTACATTCTTATCCTTTCCAATGATAACGTCATGAATGTATGTGTTTAAATCATTAGAAACAATACTCTCTAACACAGACATTCCCTTTTGGGTCATCAATAATAATGATATGCTTTTTTTATTAACCGGCAATTAGTCGAGTAAGGCGGTGATAGTCATATTGACAGTTCTGGTTTTTGCCATATTCCTACCAAGATAGTCAATGGGGATGGACAAAACAAGAACGAAATTATTTGCACTTTCTATACTTACACCAGGATAGAAGGTCCATTTGGACTGACTGGACTGAAAAACATTTGTATACTGATAACCGACACCGGCGATCCATACAATATTCTTCTTGGTTCTGTAACCATATTCAATGGTAGGAAAATGCCCTATTGAAATGTTATTATTACCTGTCGTGATAAGATAAGAAAAGTCGACATCCGATTGGCCATTGATGATGAAGGTAGAACCAAATCCCATGGCCCATTGAACTTTGAAAATGTCGCTAGGGAATATAGAATTACCCAGTGATGTATTCGCTCCTGTCAATAAAGACAAGCTCCATTTTTCTTTATCAAAAGCTGAATATCTAGCTCCAATAGAAGCATAAGACAATTGATTATCAATGGTTGCTCCAACGCCAATGTTTTCGAAAATCCCATATGAAAATCTCCACTGGAGCTGGGTATTTAATGTCGTAAGATCTTGATTTTTGGAGTAGTCTCCATTATCATCCCATTGACCATTACTACGACTATGTGTCAATGTCGGCTCAAACTCTAAAGCACCTTTTGAAATAGCCAAACCATTGAATGAGTTAATTTTTGTACCTGCAATACCTCCTATCTGGGCCTGGATTTGAAGTGTAAATAATAATGAAATAAAACCAAAAGTTACTTTCCTAATCACACATTTCATACCTTCAAATGTATAATGAAATTGAAACTTTTTAAATTGAAAAATCAATCTTTTCTTTCAAAAATTTTGCTTCTGGCTTTGCTATTCCATCTCAGTTCTTGTAAAGAGAGTTCAAGTAAAGAATTGGCAAATGTACAAGACAATCATGCGATGCAATATGTTCTTGTACTGGGCATTGCGCAAGATGCTGGTTATCCACAAGCCGGCTGCGAAAAGCAATGTTGCCTTGCAATTAAAAACGGAGAATCAAAAACAGAACTGGTTTCTTGCATCGGCATCGTTGATCAATCAACAAAACAATTTTGGATAATTGATGCCACTCCTGATTTTCCAAAGCAATTGGATTTAATCCAACAACAATCAGGTATTTCCTTAAAAGGATTTTCGGGTATATTTCTGACACACGCTCATATTGGCCATTACACCGGTCTCATGCATTTAGGACGTGAAGCCATGGGAGCAAAAAATCAGAAAGTATATTGCATGCCTCGCATGAAAAATTTTCTAGAAAATAATGGACCTTGGAGTCAGTTGGTCAAGTTAAAAAACATCAACATCCAATCCATACAGTCAGACAGTGCGATTGTTCTCAATAAAAATCTTAAGCTCACTCCTATGAGTGTTCCTCATAGAGACGAATATTCCGAAACCGTTGGTTACAGAATAGAGGGCACTAAAGAATCATTGATTTTTATCCCAGATATCGACAAATGGGATAGATGGGACCAAGATATTGTAGATCAAATCAACAATACAAGCTATTCGCTGTTGGATGGGACATTCTACAAAAATGGAGAATTGCCAAACAGAGACATGAGTGAAATCCCACACCCATTCATCGAAGAAAGTATGAATCACTTGATAAATATTTCGACAGAAAAGAAACGTAGTGTTCATTTCATTCACCTGAATCATACGAATCCTTTACTTAGAAAATCATCTAAGGAATACATAGAATTTAAGAAAAGTGATTTCCAAGTGGCCCATGCATTGCAATGCTTCGATCTCTAAGTCAATATTCTTGCTAAAGAGTGAATTAAAGATTCATTTTGAAATCATATTCCGTAATTTAATGTTTCATATTTGTAAAGCATGTACAAATGAATGAAAGCAATAAAACTCGCTCAAAATTTTCTCCAGGGGTACTTAGTATGTTACCACTTTTTTATGTAGGATGGTCGGACAGTGTGCTCAGTCCATCAGAAATCAAGATGATCCATGAACAATTGGATAAACTTGAATTTCTCACCTCTGAAGATCGAGCCTACCTGATTAAATGGACTGATCCTATCAACCCGCCACCACCCGAAATATTCAAATCATGGGTACAAGAGATCAGAAGACATGCCAAGAATTTTGACAACAACAAAAAAAGCTCATTGGTAAATCTGGGTTTGGAGCTTGCTCAATCGAGTATTGGATATAATTCAGAAGAAATCTGGAACTCTCCACAAACAAGGGCTGCGCTTGAAGAAGTGGGCGAAGCGTTGGGTGTCACAAATCAAGAAAGTCAAAATCTCCTTCTGGGCAAAATTGGTACTCAAGCCACAGACTCAGAACTTGAAATCAATTTTGAAGCAAATGAGATTTTAAAAGTATTAGATGGTGAAAATGAAGAGATCAATACTAGGATGCGTAAACTCCTTCGCGATCCATTTTTTGCCTATCGAAATGTAAAAAACAAAGAAGAATACCGAGAACTGGTTTTGAAACAAGTCCAAGCTTTGGCAGATCAAGGACTGAGCGCATACGCCTTCCCTAAAAAATATGGCGGCCTCGAACGATTTGGCGAACACATTGCTGTATTTGAAATGTTGGGTCTGCACGACCTTAGTTTAACCATTAAATTCGGCGTTCAATTTGGGCTTTTTGGCGGAGCGGTTCTTGGACTGGGTACAGAGAAACATCACAGCAAATACATTGAAGACCTCGCAAAAGCAAAACTATTGGGATGCTTTGCAATGACTGAAACTGGACATGGCTCCAATGTAAAAGGACTGGAAACAACAGCTACGTATCACGCAGCATCAGATAGTCTGATCATAAATACACCACACGAAAAGGCAAGCAAAGAATACATAGGCAATGCGCTCCACTCGGAGATGGCCGCTGTATTTTGTCAACTAATAGTGAATGATGAAAATCACGGAGTCCATTGTGTCCTAGTTACACTGAGGGACAAGGAAGGCAAACTTCTACCGGGCATAAAAGTCAAAGACTGCGGTTATAAAATGGGATTGAATGGTGTTGATAATGGAATGTTTTGGTTTGATCAAGTGAAAGTACCTCGTGAAAACCTATTGAACCGCTTTGGAGAAATCAATGATGCAGGAGAATACCAAAGCAACATCGAGAATCCCAACAAACGTTTCTTTACCATGTTAGGAGCATTGGTGACGGGACGTGTATCCGTTGGATTGGCTGGAGTAAG
This sequence comes from Saprospiraceae bacterium, assembly GCA_020629535.1. Classification (GTDB taxonomy): domain Bacteria; phylum Bacteroidota; class Bacteroidia; order Chitinophagales; family Saprospiraceae; genus JAHDBF01. Next base: position 972 of record JAHDDD010000244.1, on the reverse strand, counting down.
TGCTTCTAAATCAGCATTGACCATAGCCATAAAATACGGTCTCAACAGAAGACAATTTGCACCTAAAGATGGAGAACCTGAGACCATACTCATGGACTACCCTTCTCATCAACAAAGATTGCTACCACTACTGGCAAAAACCTATGCTTATCATTTTGCTTTACAATCTTTGGCAAAAGAACTGGTAGAAACACCGGTTGATGGAGATTTTAGAAAGATAGAAACAAAAGCGGCTGGCTTAAAAGCTTTGGCCACTTGGCACACGACACACACCATTCAGGAATGTCGTGAAGCATGTGGCGGGAAAGGATATCTCGATGAGAACAGACTATCTGACTTGAAAGCAGATACTGATATCTTCACCACTTTCGAAGGTGACAATACGGTTTTACTTCAATTGGTAGCTAGAGGTGTTCTGACTGAGTTCCAAAAATCATTCAATGAAAATGGGTTTTATGCTGTTATGAAATATTTGGGCAGCCGCATATCACATACCGTTGCTGAAATCAACCCAGCTTTTGCCAGTAATGCTTCCGCAGAACATCTTCTAGATTTTGAATTTTATAAAGAAGCATTTCAATATAGAGAAGAAAAGTTGCTACTAACGGTCAGTCAACGGATGCGGAAATATCTCAGTAATAGAATTGGTGCCTATGATGCATATTTGAAATGCCAATTGCATATGCTCGAACTGGCAAAAGCGTATACAGAAAATCTAGCATTGAATGAATTTATTGAAGCTATTGAAAAAATTGAAAATGCGAATGTCAAAAAGATTCTGACAAAAATGTGTCAGCTATATGCTCTCGACACCATTGATAAAGAAAAAGGATTCTTCCTTGAAAATGAATACGTAGGTGGCAGAAAAACCAAAGCCATCAGAAGGATGATTGCAAAGTTAAATCAAGAGATCAGGCCATATGCAGGCAAACTCGTTGATGGATTTGGAATCCCTGAAGAATTATTGGGTGC
>JAHDDD010000243.1 GCA_020629535.1 Saprospiraceae bacterium | reverse complement strand
TCTAAACATAAATAGATAAGTAAAATACTTACATCCTTTTTTCAGTTTATATTATGCTTGTTAAATTGATGAAATTCTGTTCAGGCATCCATTACCAGTCTTTTTATTTTGCGTCTAAAAGTCAGAAAACACCCAAATGTCTAAATTCATTCAACTTTGTATATTTCTGCTCACATTTTGCATGATCTTAGCATCTTGCAACAAACCAAAGAGTAAGTCTAAATCCAGATCATCAAGACCCGCTACTTCAAGCCATAGCCCAGCACCCAAAGAAAGTGCGGTCAATGAAACTTATTTAGACGAAGGTGAATTATTAGAGGAAGGACCAGATGAAATCAGATTGAAGATGACGAACTCCATACTAAACATAAACTACCAAATCAACAAAACATCAGTCAACGATACATTCAATGCAGTAATCGATACCTTACTAAGTCTCAATAAAATGAGAATCGATGAGTACAAGGTAGATGTTGAGTTTAGGAAAAAGGGTAGGGCCAACATCGAATTTGAAGGTAGAAATGTACTCATAGATTTTCCATTAGAAATAAATGCTACCAAAGAAACATTCCTGCGGACCGCAAAGGCAAAAGGTCTGTTGAATTTGACCATCGTGAGTGAGTTGGATGTTGACAACACATGGAACCTGAGATCTCAAACAAGATTGGAAGATTATTATTGGAAGGAAGTTCCTAAGTTCAATATGGGTTCGATTAGTTTGCCCATCGAAAAGATCATGAACATCATCATAGAGCGATCTAAAGACAAGGTGATTAATGAAATTGATAAAGCTGTTACCGAAAAATTCTACTTACGTGAACAAATGATCAATTTGACCGAAAATGTTGCCCAACCATTTCTTCTTGATCAAATGTCTGATACGTGGTTGTCTGTAGATGTTGAAAAATTTTCATTAAGCAAAGTTCTCAATGCTGCTGACTGGATGGAAGGTTGGATTTCTTTGAATGGAACAACAGAAGTAACGCATACGCCCGAGAGTAAAAGAGCAGATTTTTTCCTTCCAGACTTTCGTTGGTTAAATATAGATGACGAGCAGGACACCTCAGAATTATTTTTCAATGTTGAAGTACAGTTTGATAGAATCAATCAGATGCTCAACGAAAATTTCAAAGGAAGGAAATTCAAAGAGGGCAACCATGAAGTCATGGTTAGAAATCTAGAACTCAAAGGCTTGGGTGAAAAGCTGGGCGTGGTTGCCGAACTCACCGGCTCCTACAACGGAGAAGTCTTCTTATCAGGTGTACCAAGCTATAATTCCGAAACCAAATCACTTGAGACAAATGACATCGAATTAAAGCTCTTGACCAAGAATGTTCTTCACAAAGCTTTAGGCTGGATGCTAAAAGGCCGGATCAGAAAAGAGCTTGATAAAATGATGCAATTTTCATTGAATGATTTTGTAGGATCGATCCAGGAAAAAATAGATGAGCAATTGTCCAACATCAATCATGAAAATGAACTTGAGCTCACCGCCCAAATGCTAGACCTTGATATCGAACAATTGAAATTTTCAAAAACACATATCCACGCAGGCCTTCACGCTAAACTCAAACTAGCCGTTAAGATTTACGATCTACTGAGTCTGGAGCGATTGGCGACAGATCAGAAAACGATTTTGGATTAACAGAATTTATAACAACAGCTGTTTTTATAATTTAAGGTGATTTGAGTTACTGTGTTTGATTTCTTTTTGTTTCGTAAAAGTGGTACCCAATGAAAATTTGAAAGTATTGAGATTTTTCAGCCACAGTGCCTACATCATACCCATTAAAATCAACAATGGTCAAATTTGTGATGTCACTTAACCCTCTGGCATATTTTAATCCAAGATCAATTTTTTCAGTCAATTGATATTTTATAGCCAAACCAAGGGAGCTTTCGAAAACATTCTCGAGCAATCCTATTTTTCTAAGATTTTGAATGTCACCGTCAAGATTTCCCAGAGCAGCAGCTATCAATCCAAGCTCATAACTGGGTTCCAATCTAATGTTGTCAGATAATCTAATACTCAACGAGACAGGTAGGTGAACAAAAAGATAAGTCATTGAGAAATTCGACTCTTTTTGTCGATATCCTTTTGTGACGATTCCCGGTTCAAGGATGACAGCCAAAGAGCTATTTCTGTTAAAGGTGGTCGTGAGATTTAAACTAGAAGAATAATTGTATTGATAAAATTCATCAAAATTAGTTTGTTCAACAGTATTTTGGTTGTAGGATTCTTCCAGAATTGAATTGGTACCTCCGAGGCCCAACTTTAATCCTAAACTAAAATTTTGTGATGAAAGTTGAACGGTCCAGAACAGAAGTAAAAAGTAGACAATGGTTTTCATGCTATTAAAATTAAGCAAACTTTCCCATTCACGCCGGAAAGATATGCTCATGCACACACTTGCCATTACTCGGCCTTCAACACACAGCTCTTGCTTTACACTCTTGCTGTGTCTTGGGCCACCAAAAAACTTATCTTATCACGCAATAAAAAATTGAATACAAGCAAACCCAACACCACCTAAAACAATGGTATAAGGAAGCGCCATTTTGACCATTTTCATATAGGACAAATTGATCAATGGAGCCAAGGCCGATGTTAATAAAAATAGAAATGCCGCTTGCCCATTTGGAGTGGCAACACTTGGCAGGTTGGTTCCTGTGTTTATTGCAATCGCTAATTTATCAAACTGTTCTCTGGTAATTTCTCCTGCATCGAATACACTCTTCACCTCTCCTATGTATACTGTTGCGACAAATACATTGTCACTAATCATAGATAAGACTCCATTGGCAATATAAAACATTCCCGCTTGTTGGGACTCAGGTAAAGCCAATGCCCAATCTATGATCGGAGAGAACAAATGTTGATCGTGAATCATGGCCACGATCACAAAGAAAACCACCAGCAATGCAGTAAAGGGAAGTGCTTCTTCAAAAGCATGACCCAAAGCATGTTCGTCCACAATGCCCATAAAGGCGGTTTGTAAAATGATAAGTCCTAGTCCAATAAATCCGACGGGAGCTAAATGCAGTGCCAGTCCAATGATCAAAAGAATACCACAAACTGCCTGCACACGCAAACCATACTTTTCTTTTGCAGTACGTTTTGCATCCATTTCTTCTGTGTATTTCTCGATAATTTCTCTTGCTTGAGATGGCAACTCTGCGCCATAGCCAAACAATTTTGCTTTTTCCAATATCATGGTGGTCGCTATTCCAAAGAAAAATACTGGAATGGTAACCGGCGCCATTCTCTGAAAGAATTCGATGAATTCCCAACCCATTCTTTCTCCAATCAGTAGATTTTGGGGCTCTCCAACGATGGTCATCACACCACCCAAAGCGGTTCCTACAACACCATGCATAATGAGAGATCGAAGGAAACTTCTAAATTCTTCAAGGGTCTCACCACTCAATTCTTTCCGATCCAAAACACCATCTTTGTCATAGTCTTTCTCACTCGAATGGATCTTATGGTAAACGCCATAAAAGCCAACGGCCACTGATATCAATACAGCCGTCACTGTCAATGCATCAAGGAAAGCAGATAAGATCGCTGCGATGGTCACAAACAAAACACTCAACAGCATTTTGGATTTAATCTTGGTAAAAACCTTGCTGAAGATGTACATGATCAACGGCTTCATAAAGTAGATTCCCGCGACCATAAAAACCAAAAGCAAAATCACTTCAAGATTAGCAGCTACTTCTTGATAGGCATGTTTGGGAGTCGTCAACCCAAGAATCAAGGCCTGAATCGCCAACAAACCACCAGATTGCAGAGGATAGCATCTCAATGCCAATGCCAGTGTAAATATAAATTCTAAAATAAAGCACCATGCCGTAATGACTGGACCCAATGTATAGAAAGCGATGACATTAAAGATCAAAAATCCTATCATCGTATATTTGAACCAATTGGGACTATTGCCTAAGAAGTATTTTAACATCAATTTGTGTTTTGTTTTAACCTAATTTGCCCAAATTTCTCAAGTGAGCACAGAAAGAAAAAAGGTTAAGAAACCAAATACCCACAACAAATCTGGAATGTTCTGGGCAGCTTTAAAAACCGCACAAAAATAAAAAAATATATGGTAAGCCCACCGACAAGTGGGTTACAGAGACGCATTTACAGAAGGTTCTGTCTTATAGGTATTTACAGTTTTGAGAATTTTCCAATATGAATGCCCTTGCTCGTTTTGAGTTTGATGACATATTGACCTTATGGTAATGTTTCCAATCCGATTTCCATCGAATGTTGATTTGATGATTGTTCTATGAATGTACCCTTCAAGCAGATCTTACCACCCAAATCAAAGATTTCATAATCAATGTGATCGGAAATAATCTCAGCACTTAGGTCAATGCTCACATTTTGCTGTGTTGGATTGGGATAAATCTTAATACCATTTCCATTCATCCATTCGAAATCAACTGACACAACATCTGTTACATTTGCCACTCCATTTTCATCAATGGCTCGTATTCTATAGAAATATTCACCATTGATTAGCAATGCATCGTCTTCAAAAATATAACTGGTTGAGTTCGTCGAAGAAGCATTGATTGGAATTTTAGCGATCTCATCGAAGGTTTGAATATTTCCAAAAGACCGTTCTACGATATACTCCTTGATGTTTCCATTTTCAAACATATCCCATGAAAGATGTATTTCATTTTCTACCTGTTTAGCCTCCAATTTGCTATCGAAAAGAGACACTGTCACCGAAGGAATCAACCTCATGTTATCAATGATGAAAAAGCCTTCGTTACTCTCCAAACAAGTCTGATCACCTGATACAACCATGAAAAATAGCATGGTGTCAAAAGGCATTCCATTGTTGTTATTAATAATCGGGAAAAACAAAGATTCATATTCCGTGTCTCCTTCCATCACGACATTATCAACCAATACATAACCAGCTGCATTTTGCAGTTCTGTTTCGTCAGTTGGAAGATTGGTAGAATCTCCAAATGAGATAAATAAATTTAAGGTATCAGAACAAGTTCCGCCGTGTTTTACATCAAGAGAAAAGTTTGATGGAATTCCTTCTTCACAAAGAAAAGATCCGACAACATCTGCGAATGGAGTGATGGCATCACCACCTATCTTCAACGCATACTGCCCATCCGTTGCATCTTCTACTCTTGAATATCCCAATACTTGATCTGCTAATTCAAGTTGGTCTTCTGGTGCAGATTCAAAGAATAGATCAATGAAATCAGAGAATATCAAACGGATCAATGGTGAATAACCTTCAGGTGAAATGACTGTACTATCTGGCCAACTCCCATCCGGATCGAATGTGCCTGTTTGTTCTTCCCAAACTTCAAAACTACCATTGGGTAATGGGCATGATTGGGCATATGAATCTTGAGAAAAATTGATGAAAATATAGCTGAAAACAGCTAAAAGGACATGTGTAGTTTTCATAATCAAGCTAATAAATATTATTAAAAATAATAATATTTATTACTTTTTGTATGAAACTTGGCTTAAAAATTAATTTTCAGACCAGTCTTAATTTGGTCAATATTTCCAGGATTGAAGGTTTCGTTATCTGCAATGAATAGTCCTTTCGTACCAGCCACTTCCAGATTAACAAATTTGCTCAGTCTGTATTGTACAAACAAAGATGAATATGCACCCCAATGGTAGGCAATAGATTTGGTGCCAATTGATTTAAACTCAAAATTTTGTGTGTATTCGTTTTGCAACAAACTCGCTCCTCCAGAGATTCCAGCAACCCATCTATAGCCTAATTTTTGTTGCAATGAAAGACCAACGCCATAACTTAATTGATGATCATTCAATGCATAATCAGGTTCTTGATAGCCACCTCCTTCAGAAGGTTGAGCAAATCCAGGGTTAGCATTGTTATTGGATGAGACCTTGTGGTTTTCTTCTTTCTGTAGTGTAACATCGTCTTCGATGCCGAAAGCGAACTCGATTCCAACCATTGTTCTTTTACCCAACTTATACATCCAATCTGATCTAACAGATGCCAATTCATGTCCGTTAGAAGGATTAAATCCGCTGGAAAGCGAAATACCCAATTCCCATTTCAATGGTTTCTTAACTTCAACTTCTGAACGTGGCATGTAACTTACGGGAAACATCTGTTCTAACTCAGGAGTTTTCTCTGACTCAAGGACCGGAAGATCTGCTACCAATACCTTTTGTTTTGCATCTGCATCAACAGTAGAATCATCGAATTGAGATACAGCAGTTACTGACTTCTGATTCTCAATATTTGAAACAGCATTGACAGTTGGTGGAGTGAAGTTTTCTCTTGATGTGGTTTGGTTTTGCTCAAGTGATAAAGTATTGACTTTATTGCTAAAAGAACTTAATTGATCTACAGGTATGTCTATTTTTGATTCATTAAACATTCCAATAAAAGAAGGCCATTCTGAATCAATGGTTTCTACCTGAGCGATGTATCGTTTGTGTGATTGCAAACCAATATAGAGTCCGCTCGTAAATCCTAAAAGGAGTAAGAGTACGGCCCCCAATAAGAGAATTTGACTGTTGTCTTTTTCAACAGGCATTTCTTCATCCAGCAAAGATCGCATGGACTCCC
>JAHDDD010000242.1 GCA_020629535.1 Saprospiraceae bacterium | reverse complement strand
ATTTTTGCAATATTTTCATATTGGCCTCAAGGGTGATATTCTTACCGGCTTTTACAATGGCATTTTGTTTTAATTCTATTTCAGAGTTTTTTGCTGAAATTTTATGATCTGAATCGACTATGGTATAATGATCCTTGCATCTCGTCTCAATGGTTTTGTCTACACTCAAAGATTTTTTTCCTTTTACTAGGGTAGTACAGTCTCCCCTGACTTCCAAATCTTTGGTCTTTGTCGTCGTCACCAGATTTTCTTCAGTAACTAGATACGCGTTTTTAGATTTGTGGTGAATCGACTCAGCCACTTCCATTGACAATGATTTACCTATACTAATATTAGAGTTTTCACCAATAGCAGTTTCTGATGTCTCAGCAATAACGACATTATTTGTTTTGCCAATTTGGATTTTATTTGCCTCTCCAATTTTGATATCACTATTTTTTTCAACTTCAACATTTAATCCATCAGATTTGCTATAAACAGGATTCGCTGGAGCTAAATCCCAAAGGGCAGGCATGATACTTCCAGCTTGCATGGCAGCAATTGTCCAGTCCAATATCTTTTGCCCGAGATGCCTAAGGGAACTGCTGATATTAAGATTAAATGCTTTGGTTTCTAGATTTATCTTTTTTCCACCGGTCAAAGAAATATCTCTAAGAGCTCCTAACGAAATGAATGAACTACTGAGGCCAAGATGTGCACCTGAAGCCAAACCCATCGCAGTCAATGCATGGATGCCAATAAATCCCAAGCTATCAATCATGGCCTTGTACTTTGCCTTCAAATGAAAAACTTTATCAGCATTCATTAGAATTGTATCCTTGGCATTCACCATAAAACTGTTGCTGGTGGTCTCACCAGAAAATAGACCCGCAAAAGTTTGTGGCGTGTGATCTGCTCCACCTGTTGCGATTTCAATATTGTTCCTGGCCTTCATGCGGATGTTGGTGGCTTCCATTTCAATGTCACCTTCTGATTCTATTCTGATCAACCTGTCACCATTTTCACCTTGCATGGTCATGGTAATAATATTGGCCTTATCTGGATTGTAAATTCTTATGTTTTCAGTACCGTCAGTATCATCAATAATAATTTCATTTCCACTTCTGGTTGTGATGGCTTTCAATACATTTGAACCTGTAAAAAATGCCGATGGTTTTGCTTTTCCGTGGTATAAACTACCGACGACCAATGGTGTTTCTGGATCTCCCATTTCAAAATCAACCAACACCTGGTCTCCTACTTCCGGAATGAAATAGAACCCTCTGTTTTTATGTGCATGAACGTTTGAATATCTCAACCAAGGACTCGTTTCTTCAGAACTCATCCATGGAAATCTCACCTTTATGCGGCCCATGCTTTCTTCTGAATCATTGTTGTCTACCACTTCAGCTGTTTCACAACTTGCCTTTGTAAATTTGATATTTTGATCAAGCGGTGGATACTCAAGCATATCTGGAATGGCAGTAAAGTAATTGCTGTAACTACCATTTGTGTTTATGGAATGAGAAACTTCTACGACTGTGTAATTTCCAATTTGATGCTCTTCTCCTTTCGAACTCATATCGGTTTTTACCATCGTAGTTCCCGTAACTTCCAGTTTGGTGCCAACATGCATTCCGACTGCAGTAGCTGTTCCTGAGATTTGCTCCATAGAAGAGATGAGATTCCCTTTCAGATATTCATCTTGTTTTTTTAATGCGTCTTTGTCAGCATATTTTGGGCTAGTCATTAAGTTACCCGTAACAGGAAAGACTTTTTCAGAACTATCAATAGTGTCTTGAGTGAAGTTATCTACACTTGATATGTTTTTATGCTGAGTGTCTGATTCGAGTATTTTGTCTGATAGGTAATCATATGAAACCAAGGCATCTTGTACTGGTATGTTTTGAAGGCTAAGGCCAAATCTTGTTAGCGTATCGCCTAATGTTAGTTTTACAGTATTTGGGTTGTCAATTTTTCCAAAAACGATTTGTTCTCCATTGTAGTAAAACCATTCTTTATGGAGAGCAGCCAATCTTCGAAAATAATTATAGCTGGTTTCATTGTATTGAACTGAATAATGAATTTTATCAGAATGATTTGGAGAGATAATAAAATCACAAGTCAATGGGTAATTGCCTTTGATGTCTTCAATGATATCTTTCATTGCTTTGTCCAAAAATGATCGGCAATATTCATGGTCATCAAGTAAGAGGGTAGGGCTGGTTCCGGATATATGTAATATAGGATCTCCTTGAGAACTTTTAGAAAAATTTACGGAAGTAACGATACCCTTGTATTTGTAGTTTTCTCCTTGTTGACTTTCGAGTTCAACTTTGAAATCTTGACCTAAAAGTTTTTGGCTTGAGGCCAGCGTTTCAGAATTTGGTTCGAAAAAAGAAAATGGCACGCTTAATTGGAAACTGTGGTGACCGTGTAGGCTTTCCGATACTTCAAGAGATAAAAATTCTTTTATATCTTCATGACTACCAACGCTGATTTTCGATTTAACTATGCGTGCCATTGTTCTATTGATTTAGTTGTTTACAGAAAAATTTGATTAAAGCTTGCTAGCCCAGACATTTTCGTGAGCAACTCCATTTGAAGTAATCTTCTTGGCAGAAACAATCAAACTTTCTACCATAGGACTGTTGCTGATAGCGTCCATGCTTTCTGTATAAGAAGTTAAAAACGCATCTTCAAATTCTACGGTTTTGAGAACTCCCTCTTCGTCTGTTTTGGAAAATTCAACCTTTCCGTTCTTCTTACTAGTAGGATCAATCATCCAATCCACAAGAGTTGTGTCGTCTGAAGATTCTACTTCGATGTTGAGAGTGCCTCCCATTACATGTGAAGAAGGTCTACCATTTTCATCAATATTTTGATGAAGAGAATAAGTGCAATGACGTACTTTAAATTTAGTACCATCGATTTCCATTACTGCTGTATAAGCCATTTTAAATAATTTAAGTTGTTAAATAATATGTTTAAAAAATGTTTTAGTTTATTCGTCTTTATAATCGCTTTCCCATTCTACTTCGTCAATTCCTTCTCCCTTTGTTCCTTCCAACTGAACCATAAATGTTTTCGCTGGAAAATATGGTTTTAGCAATATGTCAACATTGATCTTGTCTTTTACATTCGGATCTCTTTCGATCTTTTTAATGTCCCAGTTTTCTATCAATCCATCTCGTCCTTTAATATTGTCCATGAACTTTACGATCTGCTTTCTGAGATCAGCTTTCACGCTTGAGTCCCATTTTTCAAATGCTTTCCTGTTAAGGAAATCAACCAATACTTTGGATACATAATCAAATACACGTACGACTGAGTATGTTTGCAATCCGATGTTGTCTCCATTGAAAAGTGTCTTTGCCGAGAATGCTAGTACTTTTCCATATTCATTGACAGTAGGGATCAAGCCTAACTTATCTAATTGTCCGATTTCTCTTTTCTTCAATTCGAATGCTGTTCCATCAACTTCGAACAATTCTCCGTATTTTTTACCAGCTGTAGGCTGTGACATAAGTGACGAATACAACCGACCGGCCATTGAAGTAGATGGAGGTAGGTAAACGTGTTCATCTTCGTCATGCTCAGCGCTTTTTTCTCTGCCTACCAGGTAGTTGCAGCTCATCATTACATTGGATAAGTATATGTCACTTCCTGCCAATTGATCACTTTCGAAAAGATCTATTACTGAATCTACATCTTCCAGATGTCTGTAATCTGTGAGAAGCATGGTCTTGTTTTGGTGAGCCATTCTTGCCCATTTGTCAATGACCTTTTTAGATCCCATGAAGCCTGGCATGACCATCATCGAGTAATTTCGAGATAAATCCAATTTATCATAATTGGCTTCTAATTCTTCTGCCACTTCCTGAAAAAACAATGGATTATCTAAATCCTGAATTTGATCAGGGTCTGCATTAAGTATGTTCACATTTTTGACTTTAGGTAAACCGGTATTCTTATAAAATTGTGCTAAAGATCTGTAAGAGACTTCAAGGTCTTTTGACGCCTCAAGGGCCTTCTTCACATTTGTATTCAATACCTTTTCATTTTCATCTACATTGCTTGAACATTTCTCAACCATTCCAGCAATTTCATCACCTTCTTCCAAAAGTTCTATCCATAGAGAAAGTCTTTGGGCAAGAAGATCTCTTTCACCCGCTTTGTTGTCTTCTGACAAGAAAATATTTTTTCTTGCCTTGTTTCCAGGATTCAATTCTTTTACACCATCTACTGTGGTTTCGATGAATTTGAATCCGCCATATTTTTCAAGAAGTTCATTTGATTTAACTTGAAATCCTTCTTGCGATTGTGCCTGTGTTATTTGTTTTTCTTTAGCCATGATTATTCAGATTTAGTGGTTTCCAATTCAGCCAAAATGTTTTTCAATGAAGCGATATAAGCCTGCTTTTCTTCTGGATTTTGAAGTATTTTAGACAACACTTTGTTAGACTTCAAAATCTGTGTAAATCTGAATAGTTCGTTTTTCTCTTCTTGTAATTTTTTCAAGAATTTACTTTGTTTCATTAAGCCTTTGACACCAAAGTCACCCACAGTAGAAAAGTTTAATTCTTCGTCCACTTCGTTCTCATCTTTGTCAGTAAATTTGACTTCTACTGAAGGTTTGTAATGTTCAAATACATCTTCAACGGTTCTCAAATCCTGAACGATTTCCGGACTGGCTTCCGGATCATTTGTCAGTTTTGTAACCATAAGGGTTTTGTTCATGGGAAGTAGTGAAAGTGCTTCAGAGATTCTTCTTTCTCTGACAACTCCACCAATATTTACGTCCTGATCTTGCATGATTATTAGTTTTAAAATTTGTGACTAATTAAGTTTTTCTATTCTAATTAAACCTTCACTTTTGATGTTTAAATCTGATTTTACTTCAAAGTTAGGAGCCGAAATTTTCATTTTCTTATTGAGTGTATGAACTTGATTTTTGATTGTATGAAATGAAAATGAATCACGGTATTCTGTGACTATATGGTCCATTTTAATTCACCATCAGCGTCTAATTCAAGTGATATTTTATCACCTGCTTTGACTTTATCGGATATCAACATTTTTGATATTGGTCTCCTGATCAATGTTCTGATTCTTCCTTTAAGAGGGCGTGCTCCATATTTCTGATTGAACCCTTCCATGGCAATTTTCTTTTTTGCCTCAGGGCTTATGGTCAATTCTATTTCTTTCTCTTTGAGTGTGTTTAATAGATGTTTTAATTGGATGTCAAAGATCAACAGCACTACCTCTTCCTGAATTGGAGAGAAAGGAACTATCTCGGTGAGCCTTGCCAAAAATTCTGGTCTGAAATGTCCAGACATAGTTTCCATCAAAACATTAGAGTCAGGTATTCTTCCAGCATTGAATTCTTCAATGATAAAATCACTTCCGATGTTTGATGTGAAGAGAATAATGGCGTTAGAGAAATCACCAACCTTGCCCAATCGATCTGACAGTTTTCCTTCGTCAAGGATCTGAAGGAATAGATCAAACACAGAGGAGTGCGCTTTTTCAATTTCATCAAATAATACGATTGAATATGGATTTTGTCTAATCTTATTGACGAGCATTCCACCTTGTTCGTAACCCACGTATCCGGGAGATGCGCCATATAAAAGTGACACTGATTGTTCTTCTTTAAATTCAGACATGTCGAAGCGGATCAACGCTTTTTCATCATTGAATAGGAATTCAGCCATCGTTTTGGCCAACTCCGTTTTTCCTGTCCCTGTAGGACCCATGAAAAAGAATGAACCAATCGGCTGACCTGCCTTCAAGAGTCCGGCACGTGATTCACGAATAGATTCTGAAATAATGCCAAGTGCATGATTCTGTCCAACCACTCGTTTTTTTAGAATTTCTTCAAGCTGCAACAATTTTTCTTTTTCATCAGACTGCAACTTGCCGAGAGGTATTCCTGTTTTTTGAGCAACAATGGCTGCGATTTCTTCTTTTGAAATTTTACCCGTGTCAATTGACTTATACATCTCTTCAATTTCATTCAGGTAATCAGTCAATACTGTTTTCGATTTTTCCGAGTCAAAAGTGTCTGATATTTGAAATTCTTTTTCGAATTTTTCAAGTAAGATGGGACTGATGGTTTGTTCAATGTTTCTGGCGAACCATTGAAAGTCATCATGTGTTGCCTCACCGTTTATCTGCCCAAGTTCTGTCCTGAGATTGTTCAATTGTCTTTCCGTATCGGTGTCCATCATTTTGATGGCAGACATGGTTTGGTCGACAAGATCTACTGCCGCATCCGGCAACATTCTTTCTTTTAAATATCGTTGACACAAGCCAATGGCCGTTTTTATCGCTTCATCTTCTATGGAAATATTGTGATGATCGCTGTAATAAGGCACGACTTTTTTGAGCATACGAAATGCAGCTTCTGCACTTGGTTCTTCAACTTTCAATACATCAAATCTTCTGGAAAATGCATCGTCCTTTTCAATGTATTTTCGGTATTCTTCATTTGTAGTTGCGCCGATCATTGTAATTTCTCCTCTCGCCAATTCTGGCTTTAAGAGATTGGCTGCTCCTCCAAATCCAGATTGAGGATCTAGCAATGCGTGGATTTCATCCACAAACAATATCGTGTCGTCTTTGGCTTTTAATTCACCGATGATTTTTT
>JAHDDD010000241.1 GCA_020629535.1 Saprospiraceae bacterium | reverse complement strand
GGTTGTTATAAACAATTTTTTGTTTTGACCGCACTTGACAAGGTGCGGTTTTTTTTCGATTTATGTATTAAATTAATTTGTAATATGTTTTTTTGATTTATCTTTACTATTCCATTAGAACTAAATTTCATCCCATATTTAACAGTATTGCCAAAAACCGAATGTCTAGCAATTTTGCTATGATTTCATGTGTAAAATACTGCCATGATCGGTTTTTCTGGATGGAAGTTTCTATTCCCAATTTGTATTTTTTCGATATCCGCTTTTTTCTTCATCTCTTCAAATGATATTGAAGGCCGTCAAGATGATTTTCAGATAGATGAACAATTTGAAACAAAACTTGATAGTATAAAGCCGTTTTTAGATAAAATAAACAGCTTGTATAAGGAGAGTTTAACGGTGGATTCTAAGCAGAAATTAGTACTGCAAAAGGAAATTCAAAAATTAAAAAAGGACGTCAAGGAATTGGCTTCAAATGAGAACACACTCATGCAAGCTGAATTCAGAAGCATGGATCCAATGGCCTTATGCCCAGAAATAAACACTGTTGAATTAATTAATGTAGCAGGTTTTGCGAATACGGACGAATTGGTAAAATGTGGAGATGCTGATACTTTGGCATATGTCATATTCATTGAAGAGCCTGGTGACATTCTTGGGGCTCAAATGACGCTTTCATTTGAAAATGGAATGCAGTATGCGGGATTTGAATTGACCCACTATGATGGTACCACTATTTCGAATCTTGATCCTGATCCAATCAAACCAAAATTCCTATTAGAAGGAATAACGGATGCCGTTTTTATCGCATATGTTGGTGTCGAAGCAACTTGCGACGCAGATATCAACGGTCTTGAATATAGGGTAGATATAGAGTACAATTTCACCTACCAAGATACTTTTGGAAATGTATTAACATGCAGACAAAAGGCATTTCCACAAAGAGTGTATAATTCTACGATTAAAACTCCCGTTCTTAATTTTCGTTCAACACCCATTGTTACTATTGCAGGATTATCCGAAGAATACTGTAGGACCATACAGGTATCTCAAGATGGAATCGATGCTTACCTGAACGAATTGCAATTTTCGGTATGCAACATTGATTTAACCAATGAATTGTCACTAACACGAACTTCTGTTAACGGCATACCTATAACATCAGAATACGATGCAGCAACCTCAACTCTATTGTTTGATATAGATAATTCATATTTTTCAGGCAATGCAATTCCAAATCCTACAGATAATTATTTTAATGAAAACGAAAGATTAAATATTGAAATCTGTTATCAAGTCAATGATTGCCCTGAGGCTAACACACAATTTATTCAGTACAAAACATCTTGGGGGTGTTTTGGACAGACTTGTATGGAAATTGTGAAATCTTCAGAAATCAGAATTAGACCTAACAACAAACCGTATCCTGAAGCCACTGTTTCTAAGTTGTCTAACCCTGAAATTTGTGGGGATCCGGGACTGATCGAATTAACCTTATTTGCCGTTGATCCAGATTCTGGTGTTGCTTTACTAGACTCCGCTTCAGGACTATTCACAAATCTTAAAGTAGGTTATGAGACATGTGATCAGAGTTCAATTGGAGTAGGAGATGTTTTACTAGGAACACAGGCATTGCCAACATCAGTTTATTCATGGGAAAATGGTGATCTGATAATTGACTTCACTACTCTTACAACTGATCCAGATGGAATCGGTGGAATAATAGATGCGGATGGTGATGGATTTTTTGATGATCTGCCTGGAGGAGAGACGCTATCTCTATTTATTGAATTGATGTTTCTTTGTGATATGCCCCCAGACCCAACATCAATTGCTTGTTCGAGTGTTGATTGTTCATTTGCAGACTTCTTTGTACAGGCGGAAAGAGATTGTGGGCAATCTTTTAAAATATTTCCTCCGGTCGAAGAATTCGATATTATCAACGGTGCTACATACGTTGAATTAAAGAATCAAACAGAAATCAATAATAGCTTTTTAGGTTACGATTTTAAGGTTGTTGGGAATACATCAACATGTGCTCCTCTACCTGTTTCTGTAGTAGATGTAGAGTATTGCTATGTGCACGAAATTGAAAATGTAGAACCATGTTCAGCAGAATTTACAACCACAGAATTGCAAGTTGTTTTTGCCGGAAGTCCAGTAGTTGTAAATGATATTGAATTTGTTCCAGGTAGCGGGGAGTTATTGGTAAATAACGTGACTGTTACAACTGGTGTAGATGCAACATTTACAGACATTGATATCCAAACAAGAATTATGAATTTGCCAATCGGTAGCTTGGCAATAGGAGATACCGTTTGCTATAAGTATCAACTTCAAGCGGATACAGCCTTATGTATACCAAGGCAATATATGGGGGGAACTCATCAGGTTATTGAGACTTGCAATACACCTGATTGTTCATGCACTATCGTAAAAGCATGTGATTCTGCGACATTCTCTTCAGATCCCACTGATTGTGGTTGTACATGTGACATTTCAAGTGGTGCCACCATAAGAAGATGGAATCTAGGCTATACAGATGGTACCCTGTCAGAACAACTATCACCAGAAGATGTGCCCCTAGAAGACCTTAATAGATTCCTTCCGTGTGATACCATGTATTATGAAGGCTGGATGAAAATATTATCAGAAGATGCAATTACAAATCTGTATCAATTGTACTTTGTCGCTAATATCACAACACTTGGTTACAGTGGTTGGCGTGCAGATGAGACAGAATTAATGATTGATGCAAGTGGAACAGAACTATTAGGACTAGAATTTGCAAAAGAGGGAGGATTAAGGCAAGAATTGGATATAAGCGCTTTCTCGGATTGCCTAGATAAGCCTACGACAGGTTCAACAGGCTTTTTTGCATATGCAGCTGAGACACCTTGGGGAGACCAAGTCTATAATACACCTATGTGTAATTCTTCTTATGAGCACCATGATGGAAATCTTTTTGGAGTATATTTTAGAAACTTTGAAACGCTGGAATCTTGTAGAGGTGAAAGCACAGCCTGGGAAGAAAGCCAGTGTTGGGAACAAATAAAAGATCACTTCAATGTTGAAGTGGGAGATAGTATTTTTATGCAATGGCTCTTGCCCTTGACCAAAAATGTCAAAGCCTTCGCTAGAAAATCAGTTGATCCTGATTTCACGTTCAGAAATCCTCAAATGATCAATGTTGCTCACGCAAGTAGGGTAGATGAATTTGATAATGATTGTTTGATTGGTACAACCAACTGCAGAGAGAACACACCTTTTACCACTTTTTGTCCTATGGATATCAATGCTGTAACAGATATGGATATTGACGATTGCGGTGGTACAGTTGCTCATGAGTTCAATGTCGTAGTACCAACCCCTATCAACTGGTTTACTGAAGAGTATAGACCTTATTTTAATTTCCAAGATCTAACGGTACCGATATATTCGCCAATGATGTACTGTGGTAATGCACGACTCATTACTGATAGTGGAGTGGAGTATCCTCTTGAACCTTCAATGTTTGAAAACCATAATTGTACCTTAGTTGGCACCCAAGAGTATTGCTCAATTGCTTCTGGTGATTTTGGAACGATCACGTTTAATCTGGAAGAAAATGGATATCCTGGTTTAGCAGTTGGTTTGGGAGGACTGGTAGATGGGTTCAGAATCGAGTATGATCTTTGTAGAGTCTGTCCCGTAGAACTTAAAGATTTGTCAGCATATGAAATACAATATGATTATAAAACTTGTGAGCCGTTGAATCCTTCTTGTTTTAGATGTTGGGTGCGTGCAGATGGAACATATAATCAAATACCGGAAATATGCAGTTATAATGATCCAGATAAACTGAATCATAACCAGAGTTATTATTCGGCCTTTAATTTAGATACCTTATATTTCCATGAAGAAATATCTGAAGATTTAACCATTACAGATTTAAGTAATGGATTTCCTGATTTATTGCAGGAAGCAGATCGGGTGTTGTTGGCAAGTGCAGTGCCTGGATCAAGTATTGAATATAACACCATCGAAGTCTGTGCAGATGGGACCAACCCAGCCCTAGAAACCCATATGGGAGTTTTGGGATCTATCACTACAACAAATAGTTTGGAATTGGTTGAGGTATATGATGAATTCATGAATCTTATACCTTTTGATTTTGTCTCTTCTTCTGGTGGTAATTCTACATATTCGTTTCCAATGGAAAATTTGGCACCTGGTGACTGTGTCGATGTCAAAATAGGAACAACGTTGCTTTATTGTCCAGTGGAACCAGAAGTAGCAGAGCTATGTCTTACCGTTACATCAGGTTGTTTGGAAAGAAATGTATTAGCTGCAGTCGTAGGAGAAACAACTGATTGCAACTCGATTGAGACTTGTTATATGTATGTAACTGAAGAGTCAGATATTCAAGCCGACTTCCTATCCTTTGGTGAAAATGAATATCCGTTGTGTGGAGAGATTCCAGTTGCAGTTTTGGTGAAGAATGTGCAAATTGCAACACTCACAGATTTGGAATTAACCATTGACCTTCCACTCAACGGAGCATCAATCGTTTCAGGAAGTTTCATGGCCTCTTATCCTAATAATGGTGATCTTTCTGGTGCAACTCCATTTTACAGTATCAGTGATCCAATGGTTAATGGGAATATCATTTCTTATCCAGAAGATGCAGTGTTTAGTCCGTCTATTCACTCCATGGGATTCCCTGGTGTGGCTTCTGAATTAGATAGCAATTTTGTGGTCGTCAAGTTTTTAATTGAAACAGACTGCGATGAATTTGTGTCAGGAAGTGTCGCTACCTTTGAAGCAAACGCTATTGATCCTTGTAGTCCAAATATACTTTCTTCTGGAGTAGTCAATAGTGATGAATTCATTATTCAAAATGCAAATCCAAATGATTTTGCAAAGATATTGGTAACAGCAGAGCCTTCAGAAGCATATTGCGGACAAACAAATCCGGAGTTTACCATTACCGGTTTGAATATATCTGAAAAACCATCTGGAGATAGTCTGCAAATGTGTGTTAATTTACCAGAAGAATTGACCTATATTCCTGGATCTATGGATTATGTGATTCCATCGGATTTATCAGTAGGTATAGAAACAATTACTACTATTGGAACAAACACCCAAATTTGTTTTGCAGGATATAATAATATGCCAATAGGTGGTCAATTTACCTTAAAGTTCCAAGCCAGCTTTGAAGAAGATACACCATGTGGGGACTTTAAAGTTGGAGTAGATATTAAAGAATTAAGGCCTTCTGAAATATGTGATGACGGAGGTGTATGTGATGTTTTTGTGCAGAGTTCTGTAAATCCGGATTTTACTGTCACATTAAAAGGGCCTCTTCAAACTTCAGATTTAAAATTGATCAGAACATGTACTGGTTCGGACGATCCTGTCACGCTTTGTTTTGAAGCAGGGATTGAAAATCCTGGCTTAGACTACTCTGGTACAGTTACAGTAAATTTACATGAAGACCTTAATTCAAACGGTACCTTTGATTACTTTGATCCAATTCTTGGTAGTATGGAATTTCCAGGAACATTTGTTCTCGAGGGTGAATCTGTTACATTAACGGGTTGCTTTGATGTGCCACTTGCAAAATCATGCCCGGTTATTTTGAATGTAGTTTATGAAACAGAGTGCAGCTGTGATAATGCTGTGACCCCATACACGGAGATTCTTCCAGGATTTTCAGTCGATTTACCTTCTACAATTTTTCTTTGTCCTGGAGAAAAACTTGCATTGGACACTTGTAGTAATTATACAATTACTTTTGATCCACCAGGAAATGTAACAACTGAATCGACAACAGATAGTCTTTACATCTGTTTGTTAGACCCGTCCATTGAAACGGATATGTTTTTGACGGGCTTCGGGGGAGATTGCAGTACATATGAACCCTTCAAAATTCAAGGAATAGAAGAATTGGATTTAGTGCTTGCAGAAAATGAAACTTGTCAGAATGTTCCTCTTACTTTAGAATTGAATTTGCCAACTAAATATCATGATTTTGTTGAAGTCTCATGGAGTCCAGTTGATAACTTGGATGATCCAAATATTTTGGATCCAATATTTTTAAGTGATGTTCCAGGTGACTACATCTATGATGTGTCCATGTTGGTTAGCGATAATTGTACCATTGAGACTACTGTTTCAGTTAGGGTATTGTCTAATGGAGTACTAAGTATACAAGGTGATACAGAGTTTTGTTTTGGCTTTCAACCAGCCAATTTATCAGCGACTACAGGTTATGATTATTATGAATGGTATCGATTAATTTCTGGCGTTGAAGTAATACAAGCATCAACGTCAATTAATCAATGGTCAGGTCCAACAGCATCAGGAGACTATTTTGTAAAGGCTTTTAGAAGTATAGATGAATGCCCAAGCGTTTCCGAGTTGCATAGAGTTGATTATAAAGAATGTGTAGATCTAGAATTAACAAAATCTGTGGTGAATGTTCCAGAACCATTTATCCTTGGTTCACAAGTAACGTATGAACTTTCGGTCTGTAATATCAATGATCCTGAAATAGGAATGATATTCGATGCAACTGGCATTATTATTTCTGACGAACTACCTGGAGCTGTTAGTTACGTTCAACACACCCAAACCTCCGGTAATTATAGCCCTAGCGAAAAT
>JAHDDD010000240.1 GCA_020629535.1 Saprospiraceae bacterium | reverse complement strand
CACGAAAATTGGGTGAAATCTTCAGGGAAAGAATGAGTCAACTCATCGAGAAAACCGATTTGGTGACCCTGGTCCGAGGCAAAGGACTACTGAATGCGATTGTAATCAATGATTCCGAAGAAAGTAAAACAGCTTGGAATATTTGTCTCAAATTGAGAGACAATGGTCTTTTGGCAAAACCAACACACGGGAATATCATCAGATTTGCTCCCCCTTTGGTAATGAATGAGACTCAATTACATGAATGTTGTGATATTATCGAGAAGACCATTCTGGAATTTGAAAGATAGCTAATCTTTCTATTTCAATAAGTTATATATTACATAAAACTTGCATATATTTGTAATGAGAATGTCCTGTCCCTCGTTACAGTTGTAAGATTATTGTAATATGCGCATTTTATCCCTTTTACTGATTTTGGCAAGCGCCAGCTATGCCTACAGCCAAGAGTCCATTCAGCTCAAACCATTCAATGCATTTTCAACTCCAAGTCAAGTTGACAGCAATGAAGAATTATTCGGTGTAGAATATAAGGAGCATGAATTAAAAAACTTCTCGACTGATCACTCTTCAGAATATGCAGAACTGAGCAATGCTCTTGATGAAAGCAGATCTAAGGATCTCTTGGAGGAACAACTGATTCTTGAAAAGCAGCCTAAAAAGAAAAACAACATTATTAGATTGCTCGCATTGCTCGCTTTCAATGAAAACGAATTTGATGATGCAGAAAAGTATTTCAATCAAATAGATCACAAATGGCTCTCGGAAGAAGATAAGCAAGAGGTTCATTTCAAGTCTGCATATATTGATTTGTCTAAAAAATCATTTGAGAACGCGATTGCAACATTTTCAAAGAATAGTCAAGCTTCTGCTTATTACGATCATGCGCATTATTATATTGGTGTTTCACATTTCTACTTACATGATTTTGACAATGCAGCCAATTATTTCGAAAACATTGACAATCACTCAGATTATAAAAAATACACACCCTATTATTTGACACAAATTTATTTCGAGCAAGAAGACTACGACAAAGTAATTGCCTATGGAGAACAAAAAATTATTTTAGCAGAAGTAGAAAAGAAAAATGAACTCCACAAACTCGTAGGTCAAGCTTATTATCAACAGAAAGACTACAGCACTGCACTACATCATTTGAGCATTTATGAATCATCAACAGGCAAATTACCCGCTGAAGAGTTTTATCAAATTGCATACACCTATTATAAATTAGGAGATTATAAAAACGCCATTCCTTCATTCTTAGAGCTGGCGAATTTATCCGATGAATTAGGACAAATGTCTAATTACTTTTTAGCTGATTGTTACATACAGACTGGGGACAAACAATCAGCTATGGCAGCGATGAAAAAGGTCATGGATTCTTCTGCCAATTCCAATTTGGCTAGAGAAGTTACATTTAATTATGGTAAACTTGCCTATGAAAATGGACAAGAAAGGATTGCAATCAATATATTCAGTGCCATTGAAAAAGACAACGATCATTGGCATGAATCCCAACGAATTTTAGCAGACATTCTCAAGCGAACAGATGATCACAATTGGGCCATGCAAACCATTGAGAATCTTCCTTCTAAGTCACCAGAAATTTTAAAAACCTACCAATTACTCGCATACAAACGTGGGTACTTAAAGTTAATTGATGGAAATCATCAAGAGGCAAACAAATTCTTGATGACTTCATTTGAGACTCCTGGTGATCATGAAATCAAAAATAAATCAGCCTACTGGTTGGCTTGGTCTAATTATCATACAGGAAGAAATGAATCATCTAAGAAAATGATCAAGGAATACTTTGCTAACGGTGGTTTGTCTGCGTTTGATTTTCAAGCTCATTATTTGGCAGGCTATAGCAATATTAAAGATCAAAATTTCGAAGCTGCAGGGACACATTTCAGCAAAGCCATTGACCAATACGCTGAGAACAATCATTCTCTAGAAATGTATTATGACTGTCTATTGAGAGCAGGCGATTGTCAATACAGACGAAAAAACTGGAGTCAAAGCAAGGCACTGTATGCTGAAGCTATTCATCCAGATAATCCAAATGCAGATTATGCATTGTTCCAATCAGCGAACATTGAATCTGTTCAAGGAAACTTGTATGATGCAAGTATTGATTATGAAGATTTGGTAGAGCAATATCCAAACTCCCAATACAAAGATGATGCTCTTTTCTTCAATGGTCAAAACTACCAACAATTGGTGCGACCAAATGAAGCACTCAAGTCATATCAATTATTAATAAACAATAGAAGTTCAGAAAACGCATATTTAGTATCTGCACTTTTACAAGCAGCACTCATCAGTTATAATGCAGGTGATCTAAGATCTGCCATACAATACTATCAAACCGTTTTTCAGAGTGGTGCGAATGGACTGGAGAAAAAACAAGCATTAAAAGCATTAGAAGAAATTTATGTGGAAGATCTCGATGACCCACAGACTTATTTTGAATTTGCAAAGCAAGAAGCTGGACTAGACATTGATAGTTATACGCAAGATTCATTGAGTTATGCTTCAGCAAAAGTAAAGTTCAAGAACAGTCAATTTCGTGAAGCGGTCATTGCTTATGAAAAGTATCTAAGAAACTACCCAAACGGCTATCATGTTGCACAAGCGAGGTATTTCAATGCGGAAGCTTACTCTCATTTAAACGAGTATGAATCTGCTCTTGAAAATTTTGATGAAGTTATCTCACATCAATCGAACGCATACTATGATCAATCATTGAAAAAAGCATTTGTATTATCGTATAAATATGCATTCGATTATATGAAAGCCGCCCATTTAGGTCGCCAAGTATTGTTCTTAGATTTGAGTCAGGATGAGAAAAAACAATTTCAAGAAATGTTGATAGTCTCTCTTTACAAAACCGGACAGTTAGAAAATTTATGGTCCATATGTGAAGAATATATCCAGGCAAGTGAGTTATCAGACTTTGAAAAAGCAGAAGCTTGGTTTTATGCCGCTCAATCTTATCAATCAAGAAGTGAAGATGATAAGGCCATCAACGCATACAACCAAGTTATAAGATTTGGCAAAGGTGAAATTATAGCTGAG
This sequence comes from Saprospiraceae bacterium, assembly GCA_020629535.1. GTDB lineage: Bacteria > Bacteroidota > Bacteroidia > Chitinophagales > Saprospiraceae > JAHDBF01. The sequence continues at coordinate 3,580 of JAHDDD010000240.1, read as the reverse complement.
TCCTATTATTCAATAGCTAACCTGTTTTACCAAAAGAAGATATATGACAAGGCAGAATCTCAGGCTCTTGAGGCAACCCAAAAAGCCAACGCTTATCCTATTTGGGTTGCGAAGAGTTTACTATTGCTCACAGACATCTATATCGACCAAAAAGATTTATTGAATGCGGAAGCTGCTGTAGTTGCGGTCCAGGAAAATTATAAAACTGATGCGGAGATCTTAAATCAGGCACAGGTTAAACTGCAAAAAATCAAAGCACTCCAAGCTGAAAATTCGAGGATTGATACTTCTTCAGAATCTCAATCATTACAATTTGATCACAAAGCAAATTAAGGAAATGAAAAAGCTATTTATCATATCAACTTCGTTTATTGGGTTCTTTTTTGTTAATACAGCATTTGCTCAAGAAGACCTAGGATTGCCTGATGAGAATGTGGAAGTTGTAAAGCAATTCGAACCGAATATTAGTGATGCAATTATGTTCGACTATTTCCCCCAAAGGGTGAAAGAAGAAAGCCTTCCTCCACTCAATTTGAATTATAAGCTGGATGATAAGACCTACGATATAGACTACCCAGCACCGCAGATCAAACCATTGGCATATGATGAAGAAAAAGAACTTCATAGACAGAATGGCTATTTAAAAGCCGGTTATGGAAACTTGCATTCACCTTTGGTGGAAGGACAGTTTCATTACGAAATACCAGATTGGTTTGAGGCTGGCTTGAACGTTCGTCATTTGTCGGCGAAAGAAGACAGAACAGTCTATGAAGAAATTATGGCTGACACATACACCCAACTTTACGGAGCATATTTCCTTGGTGCAAAAACAAAACTTTCAGCTGACGGTTCGGTCAGGTTCGAAGATCGGAATTTGCATAGACTTATTTTTAATGAAGAAACAAGTGTAGAAAAAATAGATATTAATAATTATGATGCTAACATTCATTTTGATCATAACAACTTTGCTGAAAAAGGATTCAGCACAAAACAAAATGTAGGATACTATTCTTCCAATTCAGGACTGTATGATGTTACAGAATGGGCATTAAGGTATTCATCTCATACAAATAAAAGAATAGGTGATACATTTCTGGTATTTATTGATTTAGAGACCGAAAGATATGCATCAGATAGCTTGAATCATTGGTTTTATCAAGCACAATTAGGAGGTGATTTTAAGATTGGCCCAGTTGATGTGCGAATGGCTGGGTTGGTCGCAAAACCTGACAGCAATTATGTCATCAGACCTCAAGTAAAATTAGGCTATCATTTAAACAATCTCCCTATTGGAATTGAAACTGGATATGCTTCAGTCTTTAGGAGAAACTCTTTACAGAGAATGTTGTCAGAAAATTCATTTTATTACAGGCCAGATGAATTCTTTACTTCATTTCAAACAACTGATCAATTTTACTTATCAGCGAACTATTACAAAGGCGATCATGATCTAAAAGTTTCTTTGGTGTATGAAATCAATAAAAATCACCCTTTGTTTGTAGCAACCATGCAAGGACAGTTTACCCACATAGAATCTGACTTCAATGCTTTTTCAGTTTCGTTGATCGGAAGATATGATCTCCTTTCTTGGCTCAAAATCCATCCAGTTCTCGAGTACAAACATTATCACAATAATGAGGAAGAATTTGTGGCTTCTTTTTTACCTGCCTTCACTGGTGCGTTAAAATTGGAACAACATATTTTAGATAATAGGATAAGCATCTACCAAAAGGCAACCATATACAGTGCTCGCGATTTTCTGGATTTAGAAATGAATGATGTTAACTTACCTTCATTTATTGATTTGGGTCTAGGAGGTGAATTCACAGTATTTAAAAATTTCAAAGCATTCGTCGATGTCAATAATATCCTCAACCAACGCTATCAAATCTGGAATGATTATCCCGTCTTTGGAACACAAATACATGCAGGAGCAAAAGTTATTTTCTAATCATAACAGCGATGTTAAAGTCGAATTAAGACCCCTTTGTTAAGTATACATACTGTGGCGAAGTGAAAAATTTTTCCCTACCTTCGCCGCATGGATATATCTATCACGAATGTCATTTGTATCATTACTTTTTTGATATCATATCAAGCATTTAACAACGATAATATCAAGGCCAACTTACGAGGTTACCCTTATGCCCAATCTAAAAATAATGAATGGTATAGATTTATCACTGGCGGTTTCATTCATGCAGATTGGATTCATCTTCTAATCAATCTATTCGTCCTTTGGCAATTTGGCGGAATTGTAGAAAAGTATTTCGCTCAAATTTTTGGGACAACAAAAGGCAGTTTAATCTTTACCTTATTTTATATTTTAGCCTTGATCGCAGCTGATATTCCAAGCTTTTTTAAACACAGAAATAATCCTAATTATGCTTCATTGGGTGCCTCAGGCGCAGTAGCTGCAGTCGTCTTCGTATTCATTGTCTTCCAGCCTTGGCACGTATTATGGTTGTATGCCATACTTCCAATTCCTGCCATTATAGGGGCTATTCTCTACATTGCATACTCGACATGGGCGGGTAGAAAACAAGAAATGAATCTTGGTCGCTCCAGTGGAAAGCTCATTGGTCATGATGCGCATATATATGGTGCCCTATTTGGAGTTGTCTTTATTTTCATTGCATATCCTGAATCAATTGGAATTTTTTGGGAGCGCTTGATGCAATTGCCATTTTGACAACATCCCAAAAAATTACTTTTTGGAAAGATGGAGGAGAATTCATTTACTCTTCAAAATCCAATCATAAGATATTTGTAAAGAAGGTTGGTAAGATAGCATCAGATCCAGACAAAACAGTTTTACTTATACACGGTTTCCCGGAATGTTCTCATTCTTACCATAAAGTTATTGCCGGACTTAGCGAGCGATTTGAGACCATAATATTGTTCGATCTGATCGGATATGGGCTGAGTGACAAACCGAAAGATTACAGCTACAGCATTTTAGATCAGGTGGATGTAGCCTTAAAGGTATGGATCCACTTTGGTATCGAGGGTGGGCATATCATCACCCACGATATGGGCGTAAGTGTTGGTACTGAATTGGTGGCAAGACATCAAGAGAACGCACTTCCAGATTGGTTTTCAAAAGGCATTCAAAGCATAACATTCACAAACGGAAGTATGATATTGGATTTAAGCAAATTGCGCATTACACAAGAGATCCTGCTCACTCCTTTTGGCAGCATTTTATCCCAGTTTTCTCTTTTCTTTCTATTCTCGAACCAAATCATGTCTGCCCATGGCAACAAACACCTTGAACCGGAAGAAATAGAAACGTTGTGGCATTTTAACCAACTGCAAAGTGGCCATAAAAAATTGCATCTCATCATAAAATACATCTTAGATCGACGAAAATATGAAAAGACAAGATGGTTGCCTTCGCTAACCAGCTTTGACCGTCCTATACATATTTGTTGGGGTGAAGATGATCAGGTAGCTCGTGTCGAGATGGCTGATTATTTGAAAAAGAGTATTTGTCCAGATGCACGACTGACTAAAATGCCCGGGGTCGGGCATTTTGGTCAGTTGGGCAGTCCAGACAAATGGCTCGATGCAATTTTAC
>JAHDDD010000239.1 GCA_020629535.1 Saprospiraceae bacterium | reverse complement strand
GGTTTTAGGCCTTTGGTATTTTGACCAAAAATAAAAGTGGCGATTAATATGCAAAGGACAAAGGGAAATAACTTTTTCATATCAAAATTAAATTTGAGGTAAAATCATACGTGATTTTAATAATTTAAATTCCTCATTATCCTCATATTTATAAAAGGCCTCATCCTTATGCAGAACATAAGAATAATTAAATCCACCATCTATTGCTTCTCTCAAACTTGCAAGGGTGGCTTCTTGATTATCCATTTCAGCGAAGATGCGTGCCATGGTGTATTTTATCTCATATTCCGGAATGATATTTTTGTCTATTAATTTTCGAAAGCCCTCGATTGCCACATCATTGTTACCGGCTCTGTATGCGTTCAATACACGTGTTATTAATGCAGATTGATCTTCGATGATTGTGGTGTTTGTAAGTTTATTCAAATTCGTTGTACATTGATCAAAATCTCCTTTGCGCATATTATAATCTGCAAATTTTCTCAAATGAGGCAAGTCCATTTGATCATTTTCATTCAATGATGAAAGCACATGATAAATATTTTCAAAATCATAAAACCATTCCGCGGAAGCGATATAATTACTTGCAAAAGAAGCGTTGTTTGGATTAAAGTTATTCGCCTTCTCAAAAGCCAACTTACTCTCTTCGCTTTCATTCAGTTTTTGTAATAAAATGCCTTTTCTAAAATATACATCTGCTACAAATGTGCTATCATAACTTTCCAAATCTATAATGGAATTGAAATAATCAAATGCCTTTTTATCCGGATCAGAGACTCCAAAATTTGGGTAAATTTTTTCCTCAGTGCCTGGTGTCGTTATAGGTGTATGATAAAATGCAGATAATCCAGTAGGAGAAGGTTCTTCTTCATGGACATTTAAAAAAAGTTTGCCAAAGTTCTCAATATCATAACACAAAAGCCCGGCCTGATATCTGTAGGTATTTGGGTTCTCATCTGCTTGCACCCTTCTGTTATAAAAGTTTAACAAGCTGGCCTTTGAAACAAGCATATCAATTTCTGCCAAACTTATGATGACATTTTCTGCCTCAGTATATCTCTTTTGTTTTTCCAATACATCAATCAAGTGAAAATATGCCACAGGTTCATTTAGCAAAATTCTAGATTCATAGATATCTTCAGCTTTTTCAAAAGAAGACATCTCTTCATATACAGACGCTAACAAATAATGGATTTCTTCTTCTTTGTAATGACTTTTTGTATATCTGGTAAACATTTCGCAATCATTATACTCTTCTTTTTCAAGCAATGTTTTGGCATATTTTTCAAATTCTTCTGAAGGCAAATAATTTTTTAATCCTTCATTGTAGTAAAATTCTGCCTCCATCCAATTTTGGCTTTTAAAATGGCAATCAGCAAGATATTTGTATATGACTGGATCGTTAGGGTTGTTCTTCAATGCCGATTTGAAGTGAGCCGCCGCATCATTGTATCTTTTATCCAAATAGTCATAAAAGCCAAGAAGAAAGTGAGCCATTACATCTTTGGGCCCTATTAATGAAGTATCAATTTCACAGCGTTTCGAATCACTCTCCGGTTCTGAATCAAACATATCGATGATGCCATCTGCATCTTCATCTGCAAGGATTGGGTTAAGCAATTCAAGCCCCAATTTTTTCTCTTCAGCTTCATGGAAAAGCGCCTCAGCCTCAGCATACCTTGTTAGTTTAGAATACACCTCCGCAAGTCGTTCTGGTGGACTGTAATGTTTTTCATTTATTTTCCTAGCTTTATAGAAATGCTCCTCAGCAAACAATAAATTGCCCTGATCAAACATAATCCTACCGATTTGCATGTATCCGTTATAAAGATGAGGTGCAAGCTCAATGGCTTTTCTACCATGCTCTTCTCCCTTCTCATGTTGACCTTCCCTTCTAAAATGACCGGACAAATTAGAGTAAGGCAATCCCCAAGTTGGGGCGAGTTCTATTGCCTTTTTAAAATGTTGCTCAGCATTTTCACCTTTGATCAATCGTTGAATGATGCCCATTTCATTTTGAATGTATGCTGCCTGTGGTTCTAAATCCAATGCTTGATTCTGATGGGTATGTGCAATTTGGACCAAACTATCAATGTTGCTGCTAGTTAGCATTTGAAGTCTTGCATTTACTCCTTCGAAGTAATGTTTTTTAACGGTAAGTATATGCGCTAGACTACTCTCCTTGTCGACCAGTCTCAAAGCAATTCTGATCATGTATATATAATCTTCAAAATCGCTATCATCAGAATAGTATTGACGCATTTCCAAATGCTCACGATCACCATCAAGGTAAGCATTGACTGCTAACTGAATTTCATCATGCAGTTTTGCCGCTAAAACATTCTTAAACTCATTCAAGCTTTTCTTGCGATCAAGGTCCTTCCTATCAATATTAAACTCACGACAAGCGTAATCAACCAGATCTTCTTGGACCGACCATTCTCTCAAGTTAAAACCATTTTTAAAATCCGTTGACTTGACAAAATCGAACATACTAGGATTCGAACTCATTGATTTTGATCCTTGTCCAAGATTGGTTGCAAATTCATTTACAGGGGCGGCTTCAATCATCTCCAAGGTCGTCATATCTACCATGGCCATTTTTGTGATTTTCTTACCTTCCACTACAGGAATCTGATCTTCCAATTTGACCTTCATGACATCGTTCATCACCTTGGTTTCCAGGTACGATTCCAATTCCATCAAGGTTATGATTCCATCTTTTTCTCCACCATCTGCTAATCCTTGAAGTCCATTTACAAGATGATAAGAAAATGCTCCTCTTCCGCCTCCCCAAGCTTCATCTTCCTGAGATTCCTGATCTGACTCGCAAGAAGCGATACGAATTTCTTTTTTCTCCACTTTTGAAAGTTGCTCCCCAACCAACATTTTCCCACGATTATCCGATCCAGCCAATTTACCTGAATGGCACGCATCAGTAATGAGAATAACTTCTACATCTTTTAATACCGACATGGTATTTGCCATATTATTGATGTCTTCAATTCTCACAGCGTTGTTGAGATAATTTTTATTGGGGGTATCGTGTGCTATTAAAAAACCTAATCGATATAAATCTGATTCTACATCTCCGTGACCGGAAAAATAAAAGTAAAAGCGATCTTTAGATTTGACTTTCTTTTCGAATTCTTCTTTCGCTAGATAAATATTTGCAATGGTAGCATCTTCGTTTGTCAATAAACGGATGTTTTCTGGTGGAACGTTACCTCCAGCCGTAGATTCTAAAAATTGTGCAAAGATTTCAGCATCACGGTGAGCAAACCTCAGATCTCGTATTTTTTCATCTTTATAATCTGAAATACCTACAATCAATGCATATGTATCTCCTTTCGTAACAGATTTGGGCTTAAGAGAAATTTGTGAGAATGCTATGAGATTACATAGCATGCATGAGAATAAAAGTAAGTGTCGTTTCATGATTTGGGGTATGAAGTTGCAATTAGGTATAAACCGACTTTCCGGTAATGTTACTGGAAATATAAAATAATTTGGCATTGGTAACAATATTGTGCCCTAAGTTTATTTCATATTGATAGCTTAAACTTAAAGTTGTATTTTTACCTTGATTTACTTTAAACTTCCATACCCCAAATAAAAAACCATTGAATACTCAACTCCTGCACGGGTTTCTCTTCACAGTTCTTTCAGTCCTATTATTATTTGTAATACATCATTTACCCATCAATCATATTTTTATTGATCCATTCAGCGAAGCAATTAAAAGTCAGGATGTGATGGATATTGCACTTTCTAAGTTTAGAAATCACGATCAAAACCGGTTTGACAATAGAATATTTATTTTGAATTCTGAGATTACCGATAGACGAAATATTTCTGAGGCAATCGAAAGAATTTCTCAGGATGAGGTCACAGCAATAGGGCTTGATCTACTATTCGACAGTTTGTACAATGATCAACGGGATACCATATTAGCGGAATCTTTTAAAGGCAAGCCCATTGTTTTGGGATATTCATTTAATGACACAGGCCATCATGGATTACCACCTGAAAAATTTGAAAAAGATCTTTTTAGCAATTCGTATTTCACTGACCATGCAACTGAAGGATTCATAAATCTGGGAACTCAAGATGGATTTACTGTACGAACTTTTCTACCAACTTTAAAAATTAATGAAGAGATGTATCATTCTTTTGCTTTGGAGATGGCCGATAAAAAAGATGATAAAATAAAAGAGGTAATGAAGAAACGGAAGTACAAACCTGAATGGATAAACTTCCGAAGAAAACAACCTGGAAATATAAACAAGAGATTTCCTATCAATGAAGATGCCTTGATTCATTATCAGATGACAAGTGTAGATCAATTTCTAAAAGATACTTTAAAATATCCAAGTGGTTTCTTCGATGACAAGTTGGTTTTGATTGGTTTCTGTGGTGAAAGTGAGGAATCCATGTCAATGAAAGACAGATATTTTACTCCACTCAACGAACAAAGTGGTGGCAGAAGTTTACCTGACATGCACGGAGTCGTAGTGCATGCGAATATTATTTCTATGCTGCTTGACAGAGATTTCATCTATGAGTTATCTGAAAAGTTTCTTTACCTCATATCCTTTTTGATATTCTTTGTCAACTTTTTTATTTTTAAAAAGATCATGCAAAAGAGAATCTTCTTTTCCTTCTTTGTGGTAAGGTTGGTTCAGATATTTGAATTCATTCTATTCTTCACCCTTTGTGTGATTCTCATTGCTAAGTTCAATATAAAGTTGGGATTCATTCTCATCATTACAGCAGTAATCATGTCATTTGAACTTTTTGAATTTTATGAACACAAACTGGAACCCCGATTTGATAAATTTCTGAACAGGAAAAATTCTAGTTTATCAATTGACGAAAATTAAAACCTCAAAAATGCAATTATTAAAAACTTTCTTCCTTCTCATCTTTTGTACTTCACTTTCAGCACAAATCAATGTTATCTCAATTGATGGCAATGCCTATTACCTGAAAAAAAGTGAATCCGAAAACCAATACATTGAATTGTCATACGGTCCTTTGACCAATGCTGACGAAATCATTTTAAAGGAAAATACCGCCGTCACCTTAATCAATGAACAAGATCATATTTGTGCATTAACGGAAGGCGAGTATGCGATTTCGGCATTAAAATTCAATGAAAAAGAAAATCAATCCACATTCAGTAGATTCTGTGATTATTTTACTTCATTTTTCATGCATCACAGTGCGCCAGAATCAAAGAAATTATACACAAATAATATTTATGCAATATCAAGAGGACGGAATCAGGCACCAACTTTAGACCTCCCTTTGGAAGGAGAAATTTCTCTTGATTATGGCTATCTTCCGTTCGCTTGGACGCACAGTTGCGATACATGTGAATACATCTTCACCATCAACAAATTGGAAAGCAAGGATATAGTATTCTCAACGATGACTTCCCAAAAATCATTCAATCTTGAAAACCCAGAAAAATATTTAAAAAGCAATATTGACTACTATTGGTCAGTAAAAACCTCAGGTGAAGACATCGAATACGACCATAGAGTGATTACTCCTATGGAGCATAAAAAGATGAAAGCTGCACTAGATAGCCTCACCGTAGAAGCTTCTCAGTTCAACCTACAAGATTCTACCGCATCGTTAATATACGTTCTGGGTAAACTCGAAAGCCAAGAAAAATACAATGAAGCCATTCAATATGGCCTGAGTCAAAGAAGTGAAGGTAATACTAAAAAAATAGACAAGGTGATTGAAAACTTCATCTATGATTTGGTAACCAGAGAAAATATAGATTTTTAAGCAACTGTATTTTGCAGGACTATTGAATCGCTTCCAGCATATCTTCTGCTTTTGCCAAGTATGGTTCTTCAAGATAATCCATTAAGTCTTGAAGATATGATTTACTTTTTCCGTCTTTAAACTCAACAACAAAATCCATCCAACTTATTTGTGATTCATATTGTGGATAATTTTTGAGAACAGCCTTTGACTTTTGCCTATATGAAATTAAATCATCCGTCTGGACCAATAAATAAAGCTCTGCAAGTTTATCTGTTGCCGTAAGTGCATTCTTATCAAGTGCAACAAGAACTTGTTCATATTTGCCTTCCTTTAGTTCATTTTGAAAATTGTCAATGGTTCCTAGTTCGGATCGGGAGCTTGAAAAATCAGGTATATCAAAAAAAGTATCGGCAAGTTCGTATCTGTGTACCTCATTGCCTGCATTCATAAATTGAAAAACACCTAGTAAGATCAACATACTTGCAGCCAAGCCTAGACTGACATACAAAAAGAAATTTCTTTTTGGTGAAACATGCTCAAGTTCTGCTAACTTTTGTCTGTTAAACTCTTCATAGATTAGGTCGCGCATTATGTCTTCTTCGTTGTTATTCATTCTTATTTAAATAAGAAGCCAGGATGCCTTTTACACTTTTCCGAGCTTCGATATTAGATAATAACTTTTTCAAACAAATGTGTTTCCTTTTTCGTGTAGCTTCTTCACTGGCAATATTCAATTTCGTTTTTATTTCACGCATTGAATATGAATGTGACCATAATCTTAGTATTTCTTTACAACTCTCCCCCAAAGCCTCAAGCTCCTTTGATAGAATCTGTTTTAACTCCAGATTATAAATACCAAATTCATCTGATGAAGAAATATTGTTGTGTTGATCATTGAGCTCATCTGTTGATTGTCTTTTCTTCTGCTTAAAATAATTGAGCATTAGATAT
>JAHDDD010000238.1 GCA_020629535.1 Saprospiraceae bacterium | reverse complement strand
CCATCGAATTCAATCGCATGATTCGGAGGTTGTTGGCTCTCTTTTTTTGTTCAAACCTCATGCCTAACCTCTCGCCAAATTCACCATATAAGCCATATAGAATCGGACATGAAATCCCAAAACCTATATGCCTAATAAGTTTAAATACGAAGTAACTTTCTTCCCAAATCCAACATATAAGCCATATAGACATTGAAACCCGAAAACCTATATGCCTAATATGTTTAAAATACGAAGTAACCTTCTTCCCAAATTCACCATATAAGCCATATTAGATTTAAACATGAAACCCCAAAACCTATATGCCTAATATGTTAAAATATGAAGTAACTTTCTTCCCAACTTCACCATATAAGCCATATCAGATTTGAACATTGAGAGGTCTCGCAACAAAGTGGTCTCGCAACAAAGTGGTCACTCTCAATTTTACACTCCTCCCCACTTATCCAACTGCTTTTCCAAAGCCCTTAAATCCTTCGGGACCGGAGCCTCAAATCTGACCATTTCTCCAGAAGTAGGGTGTTTGAATTCTAGTTCAGAAGCATGTAGGGTTTGTCTTGATACCAATGGACGTTCCACAGTATCCTTTTTGAGATTAAATTTCTTTCTCTTGATGCTTGAGATGAAGAATGCTTTTCTTTTTCCATACATTGGATCGATCATCAAAGGGTGACCTGTATGCTGAAGGTGGATTCTAATTTGGTGTAGACGACCTGTCTTTGGTTTGCAAATCACCTTCGAAAATTGTGTCCAATGCTTGACGCATACGAATTCCGTGAGTGATTCTTTTCCAGTCTTTTGAATTTTGACACGGCCCAATTGGCTGAGTTGAATAGGTGCATTTACTTCAAACTTTTCTTCTGAGACAATGCCATCTACGAATGCAATGTAAGTCTTGATCACTTTCCGTTCCAGGAATTGTTCGTTGAGAATTTTATGGGCGGATTCATTTTTAGCAAATAAGATCAAACCACTTGTATCTCTGTCAAGTCGATGGACCACAAAGATTTCCTCACGATATTGGAGAATGCTGGAAACGAGATTTTGTTTTTCAGGATCATACCTATCAGGGATTGACAACCAACCAGCAGGTTTGTCGATGACCAAAATATCGTCATCTTCGAAAATGATATTCCAACGAATTTTCTTTTGACTCACTTTTTTAAATCACTGTACTTCTTCCGTCTGAGAAGATAATATTGAATAAGGATGCTTCCAGATAGTTTCCCTGAATTTCTTGGATATCCGATGCGCATGTTTTCGATTTTCTTTTTGTCTTTTCTGGCTCGATCAATGGTGGAACCCATACTGAAGTAGTATGCAAAATGAGCCCTGATTACTGAAGTAAATCCTTTGACATTTCCCGAAAACAGAAATCGTAAGCCAGCAATGCCATCCAATACAAGTCTGGCTGGTAAGATGAGCAATAATCTCGAAAAGGTTTCATTTTTGGTGATCATCTTTAGATTGTTTCTAAAGTTGAGGTAGACCTTATTCGGAGATTCGTAGTCGAGCGTGCCTCCACCAAGGTGTTCCACTTCAGCTGCTGGGGTGCACATGATTTTATAGCCAGCTCTCCGTAAGCGCCAGCAAAGATCAATTTCTTCTTGATGGGCAAAAAAGCTTTCATCAAATCCACCAATTTTTTCGAAGACTTCTTTCCTGATCAATAGGGCAGCGCCGCTGGCCCAGGCAATTTCAAGATCTTTTTGATATTGGCCGTCATCGCTTTCTAACGTATCAAACATACGTCCTCGACAAAATGGATAACCGAGGCTGTCAATGATGCCTCCGGCAGCACCCGCATATTCAAAAGATTCCGGATTTTCAAGAGACAGAATTTTAGGCATTACAGCTCCTATCGATTTGTCTTTCTTGATCATATCCATCATCTTGCTCAGCCAACCATCTTTGACTTTGACATCGGAATTGAGCAAGACTACATATTCTTCTTCAATATTTTTAAGGCCTTTGTTGTATCCATCGGCGAAACCATAATTTTTGCTTAAAGTAATGACCTTCACCTCTGGAAACCATTCCTCCAGCATCTCTAAGCTGTCATCGGTACTGTTATTGTCGATCACATACACTTGCGTTTCATCATTGACAGTATCATAAATAACTGGAATGAAACTCTGTAGGTATTCTGAATTATTATAATTCAAGATGGCTATTGCGCAAGACTTCTTCTTCTGGATGAGCCGATGATGTTTTAGGATTTCTTTGGTCCTGATCTCATCCAATTTCAATTGATTGGCAAGAGCATCTAGACTTCCAAATTTTTGATCCTCACGAATGAAGGAAACAAAATGTAGTTTGATTTCTTTTGTGTATATGTTTGAATTGAAATCAAAAATGTGTACTTCAATGTTTTTCTTCAACCCAGTGTCAATGGTGGGTCGGTTGCCAATATATGCCATGCATTCGGCCATGATGCCATCAACTTCCACTTTGGCTGCATAAATCCCAATTTTAGGGATCAATTTATCTTTGTCATTGATCACAATATTAGCAGTAGGAAAGCCAATCTTCCGACCAATTTTGTCACCATGAATTACCTTGCCTTGAATGAAGTAATCATATCCAAGCAACATTCTTGATTGTTCCATTTCGCCGTGAGCGAGCGAATCTCTGATCTTGGTCGAACTGATTGTAACTTCATCAAGATCTTGTTTAACAATTTTTTCTAGTTTGAATTTACCTTCGTTTGCATATCGGGTGAGAAGGTCGAAATCACCTTGCCTGTTCAATCCAAATTTGTGATCATATCCGATCACGACACAAACAGGATTGAACTTTGCCATGATGAATCTTTCAACATACTCTTGTGGAGATAATCGCGAGAATTCAAATGAAAATGGAACAATGACCAAATGGTCCAATCCTGTCTTTTCGAACAATCCAATTTTTTCTTCTAAAGTGCTAAGAAGATGAAGGCTTTTGTCTTTCGGATAGATAATCGAACGAGGATGAGGGTGGAATGTAACAAGTACGCTTTCGCCATCGAATTCGCGAGCCAGCGAAATGATTCTGTTCAGAATTTTTTTATGGCCTAAATGAACACCATCAAAGGTGCCAAATGTAACCACAGCAGATTTAAATTCCGGTAGTGCATCAACAGATCTGTGAACCTTCATCTTCATGGGAGCATTGACCACAAAAATAAGTAAACTATTATAGTATTCATCAAACTTATAAACGATTAGAATGTTTAATTTTGGACTTCAACTACTTAGCATGAATATTGACAACAATTTGGTGGTCCAGCTTTTACGTGATATTAAAGATCCATCGACCGGGCAGGACATCATTTCCATGAAAATGGTAAGTGACTTGCGTATTGAAGGCCAATCTGTGAGTATGCAAATTGCCAGCAAAACCAAGGATATGGAGATTCGCTCTAAGCTTTATGAGGAAATCCATACCAAAATCATTGGTCAATATCCAAATGCAGACATCAATCTTCATTTTAAAGATGTATCAGCTGCCCAAACACCGCTTCCGCAGGTGAAAAATTTGATCGCTGTCGCGAGTGGTAAAGGTGGGGTAGGAAAGTCAACAGTTTCGGTGAATCTTGCTCTAAGTCTTCAACAACAAGGATACAAAGTAGGAATTCTCGATGCGGACCTCTACGGTCCTTCAATACCTACCATGTTGGGTTTGAGTGGGATGAGACCGAAGGTACAAAAACTGTACGGAAGAAATGTCATTGTGCCAATCGACGCAGATGGTCTTCACGTTATGTCCATAGGATTTATCGTCGAACCAGAGCAAGCAGTCGTGCTCAGAGGTCCAAGGTTGGGAGGGATCATAAAGCAATTTATTAATGAAACCGTCTGGCCTGAACTCGATTTCATCATCATCGACTTGCCGCCCGGTACAGGAGATATTCAGCTCACGATGGTTCAGACCATTCCTCTCACCGGAGTGGTGATGGTCACAACACCACAACAAGTAGCAATCATCGACGCTGTCAAAGCCATGAACATGTTCCGTCTCGATAATATCGGTGTTCCGATTTTGGGCGTGGTAGAAAATATGTCTTGGTTTACACCAGCTGAATTGCCTGATAACAAGTACAAGATTTTTGGTGAAGGTGGAGGACAAAAACTATCATTGATGGCAAAATCGGTTTTGCTCGGACAGGTGCCTCTCATCCAATCTGCTCGTGAAGGTGGAGATAAAGGAAAGCCTGCAGTGACACAAGACGGCCATGCCTTTAAAGGTATTTTTCAAACCATAAGTCAAAAACTCATTTATCAAATAAATCTAAGAAACGAAGCTCACGGTCCGACTCAAATTGTTCAAACGAGTTAGGAGCTGGCTTTTTCGTATATTTGTGTATGTCAAAGGAAGAAAAAGACAAATTAATCGCCAAAATTGACTCGGTTCTCGATGAAATAAGGCCTCACCTTAAGGTGGATGGTGGAAACGTCGAAGTCGTCGATGTCACTGAAGACCTGACGGTAAAAGTCAAATGGCTTGGAAATTGTCAGATCTGCTCCATGTCTGCCATGACCATGAAAGCAGGCATCGAACAAACCATCAAACAAAGCATGCCTGAAATCAGAACTGTGGAGGCAGTCAATGGTATCCCAATCAATGGATAGAAAAAGACTCATCCATCTTATCAAAGAAAGACAGTCCTATTTATCTGTTGGACTGGACACAGACAAAGACAGAATACCAACATTTTTATTAGATAAAGAAGATCCAATCTTCGAATTCAACAAAGCCATTATTGATGCCACACGTGACGTATGTGTAGCTTACAAACCGAACCTGGCATTTTATGAATGCTATGGAGCTGAAGGATGGAAATCGTTTGAGAAAACGGTTGAATATATTGGCAAAGATCATTTTATTATAGCGGATGCAAAGAGGGGAGACATAGGTAATACAAGCACCCGCTATGCAAAGGCATTTTTTGAAAATATTGCTGCTGATGGTCTAACAGTGGCTCCATATATGGGTGAAGATTCGGTCAAACCGTTCTTACTTCAAGACGGTCAATGGGTTATCCTATTGGCCCTCACTTCAAATCCTGGGTCAGCTGATTTTCAAAATATAAAATCAGATGGAGGCGAGCCTTTATATGTATCTGTGATCAAAAAAGCAATCCAATGGGCGTCTGATGAACAGCTCATGTTTGTAGTTGGGGCTACCCATCCAGAACAATTGGCTGAGATTAGGAAATTGGTTCCTAATTATTTCTTTCTTATCCCTGGGGTAGGTGCACAAGGTGGAGATTTAAGGTCGGTATCAAAGTCGGCTATCAACGCAGATATTGGCATGATTGTAAATTCATCTCGTTCAATCATATACGCATCTGATGGTGAAGATTTTGCTGCTAAAGCGAGACAAAAAGCCATTGAACTTCAATCTGAAATGGCTCACATTTTAAAAGATAATTCAATAATCTAATATGAGGCTTTCACTCATTGCTTGTATGTGTTTAATTTCGATCACTGCTTGCAAAACGAAACAACAAATCGTTGGAGATTTTTCAAAAGAGGCTCAAGCCATTGAGGCAGTAATGAAGATGCAAGAGATAGCTTGGTCCGAAGGTGATATAGAAAAATTTATGACGGGTTATTGGAAATCTGAAAAACTCAGTTTTGGCGGGAAAAGAGGATTTACCTATGGATATGACAATGTACTTTACAATTATAAAAGAGGTTATCCGACCAAAGAAGTCATGGGCTCACTTACTTTCGAAATCATTGACATCTTTCCAATCAATGATTCAGCTGCTTATCTTTTAGGCAAATACATGCTTGAGGCCAAAGATTCAGATTCGTCAGGCTATTTCACCTTGGTTTGGAGAAAGATTGATGGAGAATGGAAGATCGTTTCTGATCATACCAGTGGTTAAATTTTCTCCTGATTTACTTTTTAAATTGATGTATTTTTTATTTGGGTTTTTAGCAACGAGCTAATGCGCCTATCCCTCCATCTCCACGAATTCCGGAGATTCAATGGCTGCGATACCTGGAAGTTTTTTGCCTTCCAAAAATTCCAGCATAGCGCCTCCACCCGTTGAAACAAAACTCACAGTATTGGCAAGGCCGGCTTGGGTGATGGCAGCAACGCTATCCCCGCCGCCTACCATGGTGAATGCGCCATTTTGCGTTGCTTCACCTAGTATTTTAGCTATCTCCTTGGTACCATTTGCAAAATTTTCAAATTCAAACACACCCACTGGACCGTTCCATAAAATGGTTTGTGATTTCAATAGTTCGTGTCGTGCTTTTCCAATAGCAGATGGACCGATGTCAAGACCCATCCAACCGTCAGGAATTTCCATACTCGAAACTAGCTTTACTTCGGCATCGTTAGAAAATTCTGATGCTGCGAATGAATCTTCCGGCAGGAGAATATCTACATTCAGTTCTTCTGCTTTTTCAAGCAACTCCAATGCAAGATCCAATTGATCGTCTTCAACCAATGAATTACCTACTTTTCCACCTTTGGCTTTTAAAAAAGTGTAGCTCATGCCTCCACCAATGATGATGACATTTACAAAGTCGATGAGTTTTTCAATCAGTTTAATCTTATCTGAAACTTTTGCTCCACCAAGGATGGCCGTGCAAGGTCTTTTTGGGCTGTTGAGAATGCTCTTTGCATTTTCAATTTCCTTTTCCATGAGCAAGCCGAGGCATCTGTTTTCAGGTTTGAAGTATTTGGCTACCACAGCTGTCGAGGCATGCGCTCTGTGAGCAGTTCCAAAAGCATCATTGACGT
>JAHDDD010000237.1 GCA_020629535.1 Saprospiraceae bacterium | reverse complement strand
CCAAAAAGCCATTCGCCTCCGCGCGGATGGCTTTTTTCATTTTGATAGCAATAGAATGTAAAATACCTTACATTTCAATCATAAGCCTTTCCACCACATTGGAATGGGCATATTTTTGTCATAGAAATATTGTATGAAAGGTGTTGTATTTGTGGGCTTCTTTGAGCTCGTCGAAAAAGAGTTTGGCTACGAGATGGTAGACAAACTGATAGATTCTTGTGAACTAAGTACAGATGGTGCATATACTTCTGTAGGTACTTATCCTCACAGCGAAATGGTCTCTCTTGTGACCAAGTTATCAGAATTTACAGAGTTGCCGGTACCGGTACTTCTGAAAACCTATGCAAAGTATTTTGGAAAGGCACATTTACGAAAGTATGCCGCATTCTATGATAATGCGCCTGATACCTTTGCATTTCTGGAGTCTATTCATGATCACATTCATGTGGAAGTGAAGAAACTTTATCCAGATGCAGAGTTGCCGCATTTTTCAAGCAATCGTATTTCAGAATCAACACTTGAATTGGTGTATACTTCCTCGAGAAAGATGAGCGATTTTGCAGAAGGATTGATTGAAGATACAGCATTGTACTACGGAGAACACGTTGACATAGGGAAAAAACTTCTGGAAGAAGACGGAAGCAAAGTGCTCTTTACCATTACAAAAAAATAATGCAAGATCTGGACCTGCTCCATAGAAAAATACAAAGACTTGAAAGAGCAAGACTTTCTGCAGAAAAAATTCTGGAGGAGAAATCGCTTGAGCTTTGGAAAGCCAGACAGGAGTTGGAAAAGAAAGTGGTCGAAAGAACAGCTGAACTTCAAAAGGCAAAAGAAACAGCAGAAAGAGCCCAGAAAGCGGAAAAGCAGTTTCTTGCCAATATGAGTCATGAGATCAGAACCCCACTTAATGCTATCGTTGGAATGACTCACCTTTTAGAAAACACAACGCTGTCTTCAGCCCAAACAAAGTATGTAGACACATTGCAAAGTTCTGCATTGATTCTTCAAAATCTGATTTCGGATATTTTAGATCTTTCAAAAATAGATGCAGGCAAGATTGAGAAAATAGAGGAAGATTTCGATTTGAAATTTTTACTTAAAGAATTAGTAGAGATATTCACGCCAAGTGCCGAGAAAAAGGGTATTGCAGTTACACTTGAATTTGACAAACAAATACAAGCATCCGTTAAATCAGATACCAAACTCCTCAATCAGATACTTATCAACTTGATTGGCAATGCCATAAAATTCACCTCAAAAGGTGGAGTAGTACTTAGTTCATTTCTTGAAAAAGTAGAAGACAATAGACAATTGATCAGATTCGAAGTTAGCGATACAGGAATTGGAATACCAGAGGAGAGGCAAAAACAAATATTTGAAGATTTTGTGCAAGCAGAAGCCAATACAAATAGGAAATTTGGTGGCACTGGACTCGGTCTTTCTATCTCAAGAAAACTGATCGAAATACTAGGAGGAGAATTACAATTAAAGAGTGAACCCTCAAAAGGCAGTACCTTTGGGTTTTCCTTATTGTTAGGTGAAGGCTCGTTTGTGCAAAGAGAAGTTACAAAAAAGAAACTGGCAGATCCTACCGATCTTAATATTTTGATCGCAGAAGATAACTTGATGAACCAGCTTTACATCAAGTCCCTGCTCGATGAATGGGATGTGGAATATACCATAGCAAACAATGGACAGGAGGCGGTCGAAATGAATAGAGAAAAGGATTACGACATCATCTTGATGGATTGCCAAATGCCAGAAATGGATGGCTTCGAAGCCACCAAAACCATTAGAGCTTCTGGTGATGATATAACCATCGTTGCATTGACCGCTAGTTCAATGAGAGAAGATAAGGATGCGGCTTTGAGTCAAGGCTTCACAGACTTTATGACCAAACCATTCAATCCTGAACAATTAAAAGAGATGCTTTTGAAGTATCCTTCTAAAAAGTTGGTTTAGATTTTTACGAATCTTTGGCTATAAACATCTTTTCCGTCCAATACAGAAATTGTATAAATTCCTTGAGTCAATAAACTGGTGTTTACAGATTTTGTATTTGAATCTGTAAGAATAATTCTACCTTGACCATCTAGTATCATAACCTGAAAATCATTTGACAATGATTCTGATACTTGTATTTCAATAGATTCTGAAACGGGATTTGGTGCAATGGTAAATGCTTCTTCTGAAGTAAGTTCTTCTGTTGAACTGATCATGCCATTCAAATCAAATTGAGAAAAGAATCTCCAGATTTCAGTAGAAGCATTAAAATCTGCATTGGTGCTTCCAAAAACAAAGACGGTTCCGGGCCAGGTGTGACCACCGTCATTTACAGTGAGTAGTTCTACTGATGAATCATTTGTTCCGTTCGAATACACCGAATGAGTTACTGTCGAGCCATCGTCCATGTTAAGGTCAGGAAATTCGTTTACTTCTGGCATTGCATCACATTGATTGTGTGTTACCCAGAATCTAATCACCTCTTCTGTACCAGAGAAGAAATCATTTCCTTCGTATGGAACAGTTTCATCTTGGGTTCCATGAATTTCCATGACAGGTACTTCGCGACTAGGTACACATTGTCCGCCTACTTGGAAGATGGTCATGGTTCCTGTCACCGATGCAATGGCAGCAAATCGATCTGCTTGATGACAAGCGAGTGTATAAGACATGAATCCACCGTTAGACATTCCTGTACTGTAGATTCTGTTTTGATTAATATTGTAATTGGCTGCAAGCTCATCTATCAATGCAATGGCAAAACCAATATCATCCACTTCAGCACCCCAATCAGCATTGAAAAATGGATTGCCATATTCATCGATGGTCCCTTGCGGATGTACTACGATAAAATTATGTTGGTCAGCCAAAGGTCTGAAGTCTCCATAAAACATTTGCTGATCAGCAGCACTTGTGTATCCATGAAAATTAAAAACCAAAGGGACCTCCTCATCACCTGTGTATTTTTCAGGTACGTATAATATATATGATCTTTCAAGACTGTCATGCATAATGGTGGCATTGATAGTCTCTTGAGACATAGCATGCAAAACAAAGCAAAGACTGAGGATAAAGGCTAAAACTGACTTTCTCATATTTTTTATCTGAAATTTCTGAATATTCAAAGATGTCCAATTTTTGCAACTTGTAGTGATTAATCTTTTGACTTTTTCAGTCGCTGGAATTGTTTTTGCTGTAAATTCATAGAAGTTCAATCACAATGAGACTCTCACACAACATATATGTCATAGAACTCAACAAAAAAGTGTGGTCTGAATCGAAAAAATTCAGAAACGCCAATCCCCATTATACTGGTATCCAAGCATGTCTTTATGTTGGCATGACCAGTTTACCACCCATTGATCGCTTTAAAAAGCATGTCACGGGAGCTCGATCAAAGAAAGGCTTTAAGATATCCTGCTCGTTGGTTGAAAAGTACGGAATGATGTTGCGACCCACCTTATATCAGCATTTCAATCCTATGCAAAGAAGTCGAGCAGTTCAACTTGAGAAAGACCTTGCAGAAAGTTTGAAGAAAAGAGGCTACGCTGTTTGGTGGAATTAAAATGAGATGGATGCACTGACATTCAATGTTCTTCCAAGCAACTGACTTTCATTTCCTACAATAGTATTGATAAGTTGATTTTGGCCGGGTCCGTTTTGATCTTCAAATGTCGAATGAACGCTTTGGATGTATTTGACGTTTTTATTATTGAATACATTTAAGACAGAAGCTGTGAGTCTAGCATCTTTATTCAATATTTTAAATTTATAGGCAATGCTTACATCCCAGCGATGGTAAGGGTCAAGATATCTGAATCTGTCTTTTTTTGAGCTGTTTCTAATATCCCCATTTTGACCAAGAGAACGAATATCTACATAAGGTCTACCACTTGTATAAATCCAATCCAAACCGATCACGAATTTGTTTAGATTGTAGCTATTGAGCCATTTGAGTTGGTGTCTTCGATCATTTTCGGCTGGGAAGTAATTGTTCTTGTCTATCTCTTGATATCTTTCCTCAGACTTACTCAATGTGTATGAGATATAGGTTTCGTAATTTCTGATTTGGGAATTGATGAGTACATCAACGCCATGGGTGTATCCGTTTCCTTTGAAGAGATCATATTCTCTTGATTGATTATTTTCGGGTTGATCTCCTGGCCTAATCGCAGTAAATTCAAGCAACCCGTCCATGTTTTTACGAAACAACTCAACATCTATGCTGAAGTAATCATTCAAAAAGCTAGCACCCAACATATAATTATGAGAGTTCAATACAGGAATAGAATGCTTCGCATTCACCCAAAGTTCTTTGGTGATTCCTCGATAATCGAATTCAATCTCTCGAATGAACTGCTGATAATAGGAGTAAGATCCTTTGAGTTTAAAATGATCATGTATCTGGTATGTAAGCATCGCACGTGGAGAAAAATAAACACTATTTGTTGGTTGATAATACGTGCTTCTCATACCTCCATTGAGTCTTAATTTTTCGGTCAATGCATATTCAATACTTGAGAATAGACTACCTTCAAAAAATTCGTCTTTGCCTAGAAAAATAGAATTTGAGTTTTCTTCAAAATCAAAATCAATTTGATGGGAAATAGCGGAAGCTCCGATTTTCCAATTCCATTTTTCAGTGACAAAATGCAGATATGAGTTTAATCCGAGATCAGTGATCTGATTAAATTGAGAACCCCTACGTATTTTCTTTTCAGGGTCAGGACAATTCGGAGTTGGTCCGTTTAAATCAGGATTGTGTTCTACCTTTAATTCGTTATGATATAAATTTTCGTAGCGGGTGTAATAAACAGCATTGTGCCAATGTGTGTTTCCACCCAATTTTGTTTTCAGACTCAGGCTAGCTGCATTGTTTTGCCATTCTTCTTGTTCTGATAAATT
The DNA here is from genome assembly GCA_020629535.1 of Saprospiraceae bacterium. Lineage (GTDB taxonomy): Bacteria > Bacteroidota > Bacteroidia > Chitinophagales > Saprospiraceae > JAHDBF01. The sequence goes on along the minus strand of JAHDDD010000237.1, from coordinate 1,850 downwards.
GAGTTTAACTTCTTTGTCTTTGTTGTCTCTGAGTTGTTGAAATGCACGATTGTCCATGAAGTCTCTGCTTAGAAAAGCATTTAGAGACAACGAAGTATTTTCATTGATTTCAAATTGAACCTTGGAGTTGAAGTCCCAAAATTTAAAATCGGGACTACTATTTCCATTGATTTGATCACCTTCCAAAGAGTTGACCAATAATGCGCCTGGCGTTTCTTCTGCAAAACTATTGAATTGGGAATTTGATACATTTTGCCATGTGGTCCGCCCAGCCAAGCTCAATTTGATATTTTGTGAAAGCGGTATATCAAGATAGCCAGAAGTATTGAGCAAATTTGCCTCTAATTTACCATTTACATTTTCAGGGATTTCATCATCACTTTTCATTTCCAACACACCAGCTGTCTTGCCTCCATATTCTAATGGGAAATAGTTTTTGTATAAACGTATACGGTTGACGTAAGATGCATTGATCGAACTGAACATTCCGTAATAATGGTCTGTATGATACAGTGGCATATCGTCTAAAATAATCAATGTTTGATCTGCATTACTACCTCGAATTTTGATTTCTGAACTGGTGTCATCAAATGCTGCTACACCAGGGAGTAATTGAACTTGACGCAATATGTCCTGTCCAGCGATTGAAGCTTTTTGGTCAAGCATGTCAATTTTTGAAAGATCAATGGCATTCAATTGATCTGAGATTTTTATTGCTTTTTCAGAATTAACAATCAAAATTTCATCAATTGAAAAAGTGCCAAATTTGAGAGGTACCAAAACGAACTGATCTTTGAGTTCCCTGATTTCGTATTCAGCATCTTCATAACCCAGGTAGTGTACTATCAATTTTTGATCAATATACTCTTCAGGAATATCTATGAAAAAATTCCCATCATCATCTGAGAATGTACCAATTGATGAATTGTTGATTGAGATAGCAGCCAGTTGTAGCGCAGTTGAGTCGATATCTTGCATAACCCTACCGTGTATGCGAAATGTTTTATCTTCTTTTTTTAAGATGGGTTCTTCAGATGGTCTTAAAAGAACATTGTTTCCAATCTTTTTGTGTTCCCATTGATTTTGGTCACCAATAATGCTCAGTATTTCATTAAGGTTATACTTCTTGTTTTCAAGATTTACATTTCGACCTTCAATGCTTTCGGATGCGTAATTAAAATTTACATCAAAGTTATTTTCTAACTCATTGATGAGCTCTGAGAAACTCATTTTACGGTCCTCGAATTGGATTTGCTTACTTTCAGACTGAGTAGTCCCAAAGTTGGTGTAGAGAATAAAAATGATGATTGATATATACTTCATTAAGTGTTTTCGTTATTTCGAAATCACGATTCGATTTCCTTGTTTTTCAAACTTGAGGTTTAATGGCCATAGCACTTCTGAAAGTGCAGTGTCCAAATCCTTCGCGTTGAATTCGCCGGTGAATTTTGTTTGAGGATTGACAGATTGGAGGTCGATGGAGATGGCGAAATTTCTTTGAATATCGCCCATCACTTGTTCTAGTGGAGATTCATTATATGTATAACTTCCTTTGTTCCATCCGTCCCGTTTCACCAATTTATTTTTCTTCTGTTTTTCATTATTGGTATAAACAACGGATTGATCGGGTGTCAATATTGTACTGTCATTTGTTGTTTGCACTTTTACTTTTCCGGTCCGGCAATATACATTGAGTTGATTGTTTCTGGCATACACATTAAAGCTTGTGCCCAGTACCTCTACGTTACCCAAAGGGGTTTTTACCGTAAAACGCTCCCCTTTTTCCACTTCGAAAAAGGCTTCCCCTTCTAGTTCGACCAAGCGATGTTCTGACCAAGTGGATGCATCGT
>JAHDDD010000236.1 GCA_020629535.1 Saprospiraceae bacterium | reverse complement strand
AAAAACTCAGAACTCAGAACTCAAAACCGCCCCACTATAATCCGTATCGCTGAAACGGAAAATTTCCTTATCTTCAAAGCACAATCACCACATACTATGAGAAATGTCCTATCCTGTCTTTGCTTGGTGCTAAGCTTTCAAGTCGTCGGCCAACTGACCTTCACAGATCAAACCACATCTTTATTAGGATTTGGAGTGCCAAATAGTGGAGCTCCTGTGGGCGTGAATGATATCAATGGCGACATGCTTGATGACATCATTGCATTGGATCAAGCCAGTCACTTGATTGTATTTTATCAAAATCCGGATGGTGCTTTTACGCTTTACAACCATGGTGCCGTCATGAATTCATGGGCCTTGGCTTTGGGTGATACTGATAACAATGGTTACAATGACATGTTCATGGGAGGAAAATACAATGATGCCTACCACATGAAAGACAATGCGAACAACAGCTACACGAATTCGTTATTGGATGATGTTTCAATCTTTGTTCAGGCATCTGCCTTTGTTGACATTGACAATGACGGACACTTGGATTTGATGGCTTGCCATGACGATGGTACAAATGCCGTATGGCACAATGACGGCTCAGGTAATCTTTCCTACGATGATACAATCATAGATTTTTCATTGTTTAACCCAGAGAGCAACAACGCTGGAAATTATGGAATTTGTTGGTCTGATTTTGATATGGATGGAGACATTGATTTATATATAGCGAAATGCCGTTTAGGAGTTACTGATCCAACAGACGTACGAAGAATTAATCAACTATGGGTGAATGATGGAGCAGGAAACTATACAGAATCTGCTTCAGCTTACGGTTTGGATGTAGGTGCTCAATCATGGACAGCAGATTTTCAGGATATTGACAATGATGGAGACTTTGATTTGTTTGTTTCCAACCACGATGTCAATAGCCAGCTTTTTGAAAATGTCAATGGAACGTATGTTGATATTACCGCTTCAAGCGGAATAAGTGCAACCGGTAGCCAAATTGTCCAGGCTTTGATGAGAGATTTTAATAATGATGGGTTTGTCGATTTGATTATGTCTCAAAGAATGTTTCTGAATAATGGAGATAAAACATTTACCGAAATCACAAATCCTTTTGGAGTCAATCATACCTTCGCCATTGGGGATTTAAATACAGATGGCGCTTTAGACGTATACACTGGATACGGTGTGAGTTATAATACTCCTACTACGACTGATGATAAAGCATTTATCAATGATGGAAATGCCAATAATTATCTGGTTGTTGATCTTGAAGGAACAGCCAGCAATAGCAGTGCGATTGGAGCAAGAGTTGAGATTGTAGGAGATTTTGGAACCATGGTCAGAGAGGTAAGAGGTGGAGAAAGCTATGGCATTACAAATTCGTTTGCCCTTCATTTTGGATTGGGTACTCACTATGAAATAGATGCACTGGTTGTGTATTGGCCCTCTGGTGGAATTGAAACATATAATAATATACTTCCAAATCAATTTATCTCAATAGTTGAAGGTTCGTGTATTTCTCCAAATGTTGAAATTGCGACCTCAGGAAACACAGTCCTTTGTTCTTCATTGAATACGATTACTTTGTCGGCTCATTCGGTCAATGCTTCTTCATATGAATGGTCTACAGGTCAAACAACAGCAAGTATTGTTGCCGGACCAGGCACATACAAAGTAACCGTTAGTAATGCTGGAGGATGTGAAACCATAAGTGAAACAATTGAAGTTATTCTTGATCCGATCACTTGTAATAATCCTTGTTTGGATCATTTAATTTTGCAAGGTAATGCGTCAAGTTCAATTCATACGGTAAGAAATTTTATTAAATCAACGGCATTTGTCAACGCAGGTAATGTGTCTTATTTCGCAAATGAGTTTATCAATTTAGATCCTGGCTTTGAAGCAACCAATAATCAAGTATTCGAGGCTGCAATTGGAGGTTGCAATTGACATGTATCTTCTAAAATATACCTAAAAATTACTTTAAATTCATTTCCCAATTTTATATTTGAAATCTATAGATACATTGAAATTACTGAATGAAACACCCCAACTTGATCTGTTTTGAGAGACCTCATAAATATTTATGGCTTTTATTATTCTCCCTTTTAAATTTTACAAGTACAAAATTTTATTCCCAGAATGGGTATAATCTAGACTCATTGGTCAAAGTCGTTCTTAAGAAAGAACAAAAGACAAATCAAGATTTGGACTTTCTTTATTCTTCTATTCATGACTACTATGCCAATATACCGCCTACCGAAGAAATATTTAATGCACTGAAACGAGATAAGAGATGGGTAAGTGAAAAATGGGAGAATGTTAGAATCCTTGATACTGCATTTTTCCATTATTACTTAGGTGAGAAAGAAAAGGCTTTTGAATTTTTTGATAAGCATACTTCTTTAGCTGATCAAAGTAATCAAATTATGTCGATGAGCCAATCTTTGGGTTTGGTAAGATCATGTTTTGGTAAAAGGCAAAGGGAAAAGCTTACATATTATGAGAAAAAATTGGCTTACTATGAAGAGTATGGACCTGAAGAAAATATGGCTGTCTGTTTTCATGGAATTGGAAATGCTTATTATGCCATGGCAAATTATAGTTTAGCAATAAGGAATTATTTAAAGGCATCAGAAATATATAAAGGATATCAAGCTGCTCATTATGGTAATGAGTTGGCTGTGGTAGGAACCATCTATTATGACTGGGGAAACAAGTCTAAAGCTATTGAATATCTTGAAAAATCAATCCCAATTCTCAACCAAGAAAAATATTATGAAACAGAATGTTATGCATTAAATACATTGATCAAGATATATAGAGAACAAAAGGAATATGATAAAGCAATGGCAGCATTGCAGAAAGTATTTAAAGTGTATGAGAACTATTCTTCAAATAAGGAGATAAATGAGAACAAAATAGTTTCCTTGCAAGAAAAAATATTCCTCTTTCTTGATTTGAAAAAAACTGATGAAGCATACAGGTTATTGTCTTATGTTCAAGTTTTGGGAGACTCCCTTAATATTGATATTAATAGCACTCAAGGTTTTTTTGAGAATGACTTTGGTTACTATAGATACTATAAGCAAAAAGAAGATTGGGATAAAGCAGAGTTAGCCCTATTGAAGGCTTTGTCACTTGCCAATCAAAATGGACTTTCAGCTCTTGAAAAGAAATATATAAAGGAAGCTGCCTTTTTTTATAATATGAATGGAGATAAAGAAAAATCCAATCAATTTGCCATTGAATTTATTGAACTTTCAGATTCTATGAGTTCAACCTACAGTGAAAACCTTCTTGCCACATATGAATTTGAAAAGTTGGATAGGGATAAAGCTCTCCAGCTGAATCAAATTGAAAACAAGAGAAAACAGAATCGATTGGTTTTGTCTTCCATTTCAGGAATTTTAGGAATTTTGGCGATAGGCTTATTGATGAGAATTCAAAGGGCAAGAAAGACACAAAAAATTATTGAATATGAAAAACAGCAATCTGATAAACTTCTATTAAATATACTTCCGAAAGAAATAGCTGATGAACTCAAGAGCACTGGAAATGTAAAACCAGAGTTGGTCGAAAATGCCACTGTATTGTTTACTGATTTCATTGGCTTTACAAAGCACTCAGAAGTGTTGGATTCTGCTGAACTGGTTGAAGAATTAAATATCTGTTTTTCTGAATTTGATAATATAATTAAGAGAAATAATATTGAGAAAATTAAAACGATTGGCGATGCATATATGGCTGTAGGTGGCTTGCAAGGTAATTATAAAGAATCAGCAAAAAATGCAGTTATGGCTGCCTTAGAAATGCAATCATTTATAAATGAGAGACAAAGAATCCACGAGAAAGATGATAAAGAATTATTTGAAATGCGTGTGGGTCTGCATACTGGTTCAGTTACGGCTGGAGTAGTGGGGAAAGATAAATTTCAGTTCGACATATGGGGTGATACAGTTAATATTGCATCAAGGATGGAATCACACGGCGAAGCGAATAAAGTAAATGTGAGTAAAAATACTTTTACAATTATTGAAGACTTTAAAGATTTTGAATTTCAACTTAGAGACAGCATAAGAGTTAAAGGAAAGGGAGAAATGAAAATGTACTTTGTCAATAAAATAAAGATGTAAGCTTTTGTATCTCACTATGATAAATCAAGCGAATTAAATACGAATTTCATTGAAAACAACTCATTCTTTGATGGGGAATAAGGTATGACTGCTTTGCACTCTTTTTCGACCCCAAAGGGGTCAAAACCACTTAACCTCCAGCGAAGAACCAACTCTCTGACCCCAAAGGGGTCAAACCCATTGCAATTTAAATTCAACACAACGAAAATTGTTGCCAGGAAAATCAATGGCTTCAATTATTTCTTTTAATTTACAAGTCATGAAAAAGTTCACAGGAATTTCAGTCAGTTTTCTTTTTTCATTTGCAATTTTGCATTCTCAAATCGTCCCAACAGTATCCAACTATAATGAAGATATAGTTTGGGAAAATGTTTTTACAGATGGCAATCCTGGAAAAGTTAATCGTGCTGTCTCAAGATGGAAACGCAGCTGTGATTTTTATGCCCGACGATGAATCAAGGATACATAAAATCGATGGCGAAACAGGAGAACGAATTTGGACCCAAACCATTGAAGGAACCGTGGGCTTCGGAATCTCAGAATTAAAAATTAACGATCAAAGTGATTACATCGTAAGTGGCGGTATCGGTGAAACCCAAGAACGCTGGGTTGCAAGATTAAATGGTGCTGATGGTTCAGTAGTGTGGAGTAAAAGTTACAACATCGACGGCGACAATTGGGAATTTGATGCAGTAAGAATGACCACGATTGGAGATGATGGATTCATCTATGGTGCTGGGTTTGTTGGTGGAGATGAACCTGCTACCGTATTTATTGTATACGCTGGACAGGCAATGGTCATGAAAATCGATCCTGAGACAGGAGATGAAGTTTGGACACATACAAATTCTCAAACTGAATACGCGATGGCAGTGGTTCAAGATTCGAATGGAGATTTGTACTATGGTTCGAAAAACTATGATGAGGACCTTACATTAACCAAGCTTGACACAGAGGGCAATGAAGCCTGGACCACATCCATTCCAAATACTGATCGAATCATTCCTGCTGATCTTGATATTAGCAGTAAAGATGAAATTTATTTTGGCGGACATGCTTGGCGAAATGGGCTTGGCGATCCTTTTGATTACTCGTGTGTCAAACTCAACACTGAAGCACAAGTACAATGGATAAATCATTATGCCAATCCAAGAAGCTACTGCCTTGATTACATTCGAAATGAGCTTTATGGAATAAAGGTGAATGAAGATGCCGTGTATATGTTCGGTGGGACCGGAGATGAAAGTGGTTCGTATTCAGAAACAAATCCTCCATTCAATTCTTCTGATGTTTGGAATGGATGGGTTTTGATCACTGATTTTGAAGGAAACATTTTACGAAGTGATGTCTTTTGTCATGAAGATGTGAATACCGCGACTGAATACGGAGATATCTTTGAAGGAGGTTATATGATTTTTAATGACACCGATGCTTTTGGCGACACAGAGGTTGGTGTGATGAAAGTTTTTCATGGCAACCTCACCAATGCCAATGATCTAGGAATGAAAAATCCATGCGCTGATATTTTTCCAAATCCAGCCAATGAATTTATAGAAATCGAGACAGGTCTGTCGAATTTTGCTTTGGAGATCATCGACTCTTCAGGAAGAGCATTTACGACAAGGGCATTCGAAAACACGCCTACCAGAATCGAAATTCAAAATCTTCCTCCAGGAATTTATTTTTTGAAAATAAGCAATGAGCAAAAAGACCGTGTATATGTTAAGAAATTTATAAAGAGTTAGTCTCAATATTGATTCATAAATAATTCCTTGATTCTGGCTTTTCTGTTACATTTATAGTCTCATCAAAAAGAACAAAAACGCGCAATATGAAAGCTTCTTTTAGACAGAAACTACGGTATCGCTTTGAGCGATTTATGGCAAAAGGAGGATCTTCCATCTTTATTAGTTTAACCATTGTATTTGTTGTCGCATTCTTACTCATTGTTGGGATCAGAGCTTTATTGATGATGCTTGCCCCTGAAACAAGTATTGATCCAGTATTGCAGGCAGAAAACCCAAGAGGATTTTGGGAGGACGCATACACCACATGGTTACAAATGACCGATCCCGGCAATATGAACCAAGATATTTATTCAGGTCCTTGGGCAAAGGTTGCTGCAATTATTGCCGGACTCACAGGTGTGATTTTGCTCTCAGCATTGATTGCATTTATCACAACTGCTATTGACAACCTTTTGTATGAATTTAGAAAGGGACGTGGGCCGGTCTTGGAAGAAGAGCAGACGCTGATTCTCGGTTGGAATGTAAGAGTTGTTGATATTATTCGTGAACTGATCATTGCCAATGAAAGCGAAAAGAAAGCAAGTGTCGTAATACTCGCCGAAGAAGAAAAAGAAATGATGGATGATCATTTGGTCAAAAGAATCCCCGATCCAAAAACCACAAAGATCATCAGTAGCAGCGGTGATCCGGCATCATTGAATGAATTGAAAAGGGTCAATGCGTTTCATGCGAAATCTGTGATCATCCTCGCGAGTTGTCCAGAAAGTGCACAGCCGGAAGAAAAATTAATCAGCGATACACAGGTAATCAAAACCATCATGGCATTGATTTCAATTCAAGAAGGCAAAAACAAATTACCCATCATCGCTGAAATATTCAATGAGGAAAAAAGAACTTTGCTTGACATTTTTGATGATCCAAATAT
>JAHDDD010000235.1 GCA_020629535.1 Saprospiraceae bacterium | reverse complement strand
AGATGCAGTAATTGCTAATCCGGAAGACTTTTTTAAAGATTGGGAACCTGTTGACTCAAATGAGGTTGGTAATGGGACATTTTCCGTGACTACTACAGTGGGAGCGTTCAACGATCTAATGGAACAGCAATCAGAACTTGCTATTGACAAGAATATCGAACTAAGCCATTTCAAACTTAAAGTGCTTGAGGTATCACCGGCATTGTATGAATACTTAGATGCTCCTTCTTCCACGAATACGTCGTTTTCAAGTCTGAATAATCCTGTTGAAACATACACCAATATCCAAAATGGTACGGGTATCTTTGGTGGTTATACCTACAGAACTTTTAGTGTAGTTCACTAATTTGGACCTTCCTTCGACTTTATATTTGACTTCATTCAATTTTCCACCTTCCAGAAAAATCTCTCTTTAGATTTTGCAGTAGCTCCGATTCTTTTGTAGAATTTTATAGCTCCAGTATTGAATTCAGGTGTTTGCCATTGCACAAGAGTACAGCCGTTTGCTTTTGGCAAATAGTTTTGACTCATTCATTAGCCTTGGTCCTAAACCTTGGCTGCGGTATTCTTCTTTAATAAATATGCAATCCAAATAGACATAGGCTTGGGCGTCCCAAGTTGAGAATTGTTTCATGAAGGAGACGTATCCTATCAGCTCTCCATATAAATCAGCAACCACAATACTCAATGGTGGATTGTTGGAAAACAATGCTCCAGCTAGTAATTCCTTTTTTCCGGTAGGGTTATACTCAGACTGTTCGTATTTAGCATGCAATTCACATAATACAATAATCTGATCTAGGTCATCGGAATTGCATGGTCTTATGTTGATTTTGCTCATGAAAAATAAACTTTGATAAGGAAATCTTATTCGAACTCTTTTAAGATGTTTCTCACACCTTTTAAATAAGAATGACCAAACAAGGCAACATGTACAAGCAAAGGGTAGAGTTGTGAATAGTGCAATCTTTTCTGCCAACCTCTCGATAAAGGATTGACCTCATTGTATGCAGAGTAAAAGTCTCTCGGAAATCCACCAAATAGCGCGGTCATGCCAAGGTCCATTTCTCTGTGTCCATAATAAACAGCAGGATCAATCAAGTAAAATGTGTCGACAGAATGATAGACATTTCCTGACCATAAATCACCATGGACAAGTGAGGGTTGTTCTTTTGGGTAGAGCTCATTGATTTTCAAACAGAATTTTCCTAGCGATCTTAAATCTCTTGGGGTGAATAGTTTTCTATCCAATAATTTGGAACCGAGTTTTAAAAGTCTGTTTTCTGAATAGAAGGTCTGCCAATCTTTCTTCTTTGAATTGTCTTGAATCAAGGTTGCAATATAATTGTCTTTATCATATCCAAACTCCTCAGATTTAGTGAGATGCAATTTTGCCAATGATCTTGCAAGATCCTTCCACGATTCTTCACTCGCTTTGGTTGAAGTCAAATATTCTAAGATTAAGAAAGACTTGCCAGCATAACTGTTTGTGTTGATAATTTTAGGAACATGGACTCCATTGATTGATCCCATGGTACGAAGACCATCTGCTTCCAATTCGAAAAGTTGGGGATACTTATTTGCGTCGTTGAATTTGACGAAGTATTTTGAATTCTCACAGTGTAGCATAAAACACTCATTGATGTCTCCACCAGATACAGGTATGACCTCTTTGATTTTCTCCTTGACAAATATTTCGAGGTCGAGTCTTAATTCAGAACTAATGTGTGTCATAAATCTCGTTTTCTAAATGAGAGCCAGGCCAGTCCTAAGAAAATAAATATGAATATGGTAGACAATCCCATTGCAATTGGGTAGTCTATCAAAATGTCTGCTTTTTCTCGCTGCATCTCCAGATAACCAGCAAGTTTATAAAGTGGCATTGGCATTAGGTCTTCAATGATATTCATTGGAAAATATTTCGACCAATCGCCAATATCAAGAAAATAACTACTGAGTCCTCTAAGTGAAGGTTCAATCGAGATTACATATACGTAATAAAGAAAAATTGCCAATCCTGACATTCGTACCCAGAATGCAATGAAAAGAGCGAAGCTTAAAGTAGCCATGCACATGATGAAGAATCGAGGGATCGCCCATTCATTTTCAAACATATAGGCCAGATCATATTGATCTGTTGAAAAGGCGCCTATGACCAATGATATTAATGCGTAATAAAGTGTTGCAATGATCGAGAAAGAAAGTACCAGATAAAATTTTGACAAATAGAATTCAGTCCTTGGCATTCCATTGATCATGGACTGTCGAAGGGTCTTGTATCTCACTTCAGCTGTTACTGAATAAATGATGGCAATACCAAGAAAAAAGAAAACAGTCCAACTGCCGATATAACCTACGGCATCCCACACCAATGTAAACCGATAATACATTTCTGCTGATGGCAATGGTGGAGGCAACTCTACATCTTGCAATCCTAAGATGACAATCATACCAGCCGGTGTAAACAGAAAAAAGAAAAAGCATAGCATGCTCACTACGGAGTTCTTTCGGAACTTTTTATATTCTAGACGTAATAAATTAAGCATATTAGGCTTTACTTGTAATTTCTAAAAATTCTTCTTCCAGCTTTTTCTTTCGGGTAACAAGGTGGGTAACAAATATGCCTGCCCTTGCCAATTCTTCTGTTAATTTTTCGACTTTAAACCCATCTTCAACAGACAGGTTGTAATACATTCCATCTATGGAAATAGATTTTATGTCAGTTCTGGCATTAAGATAATTTCCAAGACCGTTTCTGTCTGTGGCACCAATTTCAATGGTGGTATCATTTGAAAGAATGGATCCTACAGGACCTTCAGCGAGTAACTTACCTTTCTTTATAATTGCCACGTGTGAACAAATTTTCTCCACTTCATCGAGTATGTGGCTTGCAAGAATGATGGTTTTTCCGGTCTCTGAAATTTTCAAAAGTGTATTTCTTACATCTGCAATTCCCTGAGGGTCCAGTCCATTGGTGGGTTCATCAAAAATCAGCACTTCAGGATCGGCAACAAGTGTTGCAGCTATTGCGAGTCTTTGTTTCATCCCTAATGAGTAGCTTGCAAAAGGTGATTTTCGCCTTTCTTTGAGATTAACCAGTTCAAGTAAATCTGTGAAGTCTTTGTTTTCGCCACCCTTGATGTGTCTGACTATTTCGAGATTTTCATCTGCATTGAGATATGGGTAAAAATTTGGTGTTTCGAGTATGGTTCCAATTTTTTTTAGAGGATGTTTTGATTGTCCTCCAAACCATTCGTAAGAACCTTGGTCAGATGATAGGATTCCGGTGATCATACCCAACGTGGTGGTTTTTCCACTACCATTGGGGCCAAGCAATCCGAAAATCTGTCCTGTATTGATCGTCAGGCTAAGATTATCAACAGCCCTGATGACACCATAGTTTTTCGAAAGATTTTGAATTTTGAGTACGGTCATGTACCAATCTAATTTGTATGCAAATTAAAGTTTTTGACGGGCAGTCACTTAATTTATCGATTGAAGTGTCGAATTATGAGATGAAAAGATTGTTTTCGGTTTTTAGTGCTTAGTGCTTAGTGCGCTGTGTTCTGTTTTCTCAAGAAATACTATCTCACTCAGAACTAAAAACTAAAAACTCAAAACTAACCTAAAACGGATAATTAATCCCAACATTAGGATTTCCAAAAAAGCCTTGACCGATTGGACTTCGCCAATAACCATTGCCTGGTCCATCAAGGCGATATGGGTTTTTCAGTTTGTACCCAAAGTCGAAACGCAGGTTGAAATATGTAAAATCAAAACGTATTCCCCATCCCCAACCAATGGCTATTTCATTGAAAAATTGGGACGCCTGAAATTGGGCGCCTGGTCTTGCAAGGTCTTCACGAAGGGTCCAGACATTTCCTATATCCATAAACAAAGCTCCTTCAATCCACCAAAAAAGATCGGTGCGATATTCGAAGTTTACTTCGGTTTTAAAATCTCCAGACTGATAGAATCTTTGACCAGCGATTGGATTTTCCAAAAGATCAGAATATCCACCAGGACCAAGTTCACGTGACGCCCATGCCCGAATCGAATTCGGGCCACCCACCAGGAATTGCCTTATATAGGGCACTGCTTCATCATCCCCATAAGGGGAACTGTAGCCAATGTTGACTCGACCTGCCAATGCAGAGGTATTGTTGAGTTTTTTGTACCACCGCCAATCGGTTTCGATTTTAAAAAAGTTAGAGAAATCGGTCTCGCTATTTAATTTCCAAACATCGTTTCTGTTCAATAATGTATTGAAGAGCTTGTTAACCAGATAGATTTCACCTCCTGATAATTCTAGTGACGTAAACAATGACCAATTGAATCCTCCCGGAGTAGGATTGGATGAATATATAAATGAAAACTCTTTAAATAAGAAACCAGTAAAAAAAGTATTCTTGAAACTTTTCTCGACAATTGGAATGGTATCAAGAATGGTTTTAAATGAATCTCTGATCTGATAGTTTAGTAAATTGAATCCTGTAGGCTTTAAGGAGATTCTCCAATTGTCATTTGGTGTATAATTATAATCAATGGATCCGTTAAAACTGTTGATCACATAAAAATCGAATACATCTTGAAAGTTATAGCCAGCAACGAAGCTGGTGGTGGTCGCAACTTCATAATTTTCTCTTTTGGCTTTTGGTGTTTTGAAAACCTGATACAACAAGCCAAAGATACCCGAATAGTCAATCTGACGTGGTACCGTTAATACGTTCTGAAGTCCAAGGTTTATGGCATTGATTCTAAGTTGATCAATTCTGATTTCAATACCCGTTTCGCCTTGAGCTTCATAGCGATCTGAATGACCTAAGGCATTTCTGTTGGTCAATGACCCATCAAGAGAAAGACCAATGATCCGTTGGCCGATACTACTTGAAGTGGCTCTAAAGAATGCGCCTGCTCCAAGATCTGCAATCCATTTATGACGATGAGGAGTGAGGTAGATGTTGTAATTGATGATGGAGTCGTTCTTGATATCTTTTTCTGGTGTGAGTTTGACAAACCGGTAAGTACTCAATGATGATAACTTTCGAATCGTTTTGTATTGTCTTGAGCGATCATAGAATTCTCCAGAGTTCAAGAATATTTGTTTGTCTAATGATCGAGGGCTGACTACAAAGTTTTTGCTTGTCGAATAAAAGTTTTTACTGTTTATAACGCTCGCAGGTATGCGCGGATAAGATTTGTCTTGATCAAAATCAGTGAAAACATTGATTTGTCCGATACTAAATTTTTTGTACATATCGGAGTCCATCGGAAGATTGATGTCAAAGAGTACATCGACTTTTTTATCAGCATGAGAACTATCACCTTTGATGCTTATTCCGTTGGACAGGAAATTGGCATATCCCCGATTTTGCAATTCGATGAAAATACGTTGACGTTCTTGTTCAAACATGGCAGCATCGATCGGCGTACCTGGATCCAAAACACGATTTGGTCTAATTTCGTTTAGAATGTTTTGTATCGCTGGGTTGTTAGATCTGTAAAAAATGGAATCAGCCTCAAACCTTGTTCCGAGATCTACTGTGTATTTTGTGCGAGCAATTTTTCTGGCAACCTTATATTCTGTCTCAACTTTTGCGTCGTAATATCCTTTTTTGTTTCGTAAATAATTTTCAATTTCTTGTCCGCTGTTGACCAATTTTAGTGTGTCAAAAATGTAGGCTGGTTCTGCAATGTTTTTCTTAATGAAATTTTTCCAACCACTGGTGTCTCCAGGATTTTGATTTTTCAAATAATAATAATCCCGTGGTACTCCCACAAATCTTTTTGGTGCGGGCTGTTCAATGATTTGCTCTAGCTCCCATTTTAGATTTGTTTCGTTTTCGATGTTGTCATCTGATTTGAGGATTACATTGGCTTCTCTAACCAATGATTCATCGTCATTGATGAATTTGACCGATTGGCATGCAGACAGCAGGATGCAAAGTAACAGCCCAAAGAGTTGTATATTGGAGGTGATAAATATTTTATTTTTAGATATATAGTTCAATGGCATCCAAGCGATTAGTTAAGTATGTCCAATCTTTGCATTTGAAGAAATTCCGGCATAAGTATAACAAATATATAGCTCAGGGTCCGAAGATTTGCATGGAAATCCTTTCCTCTGATAATGATATTGCAGAGTTCATCTTTTCTAGTGAGAAATTCATAGGAGAAAACCCTCATTTACAGGAACTTAACAATGATAACTTAATCATAACAGATGAAAAATCGCTAAAACAAATGTCCACCCAAAAGACGCCACAGGACATCATTATCGTGGCAGAACAAAAAGATTATGACATAGACCCAAAATCATTGACCGGATGCTGGAGTTTCTTTCTTGACGAAATCCAAGATCCAGGAAACCTAGGCACCATTTTTAGAATTGCGGATTGGTTTGGAATAGAACATGTCATCTTAAGTGAAGGCTGTGTCGATCCATACAATCCTAAGGTTGTTCAAAGTGCAATGGGGGCTTTGTTAAGAATAAAATTTCAAGAGCTACCAAAAGCTGAATTTATCTCGGCATCACAATCGAATATATATGCCTCTGCCATGGAAGGAATAAGTGTATTTGATCAAAATCTTGATCCAGGAGTCATCGTGATTGGGAATGAAAGCAAAGGAGTTTCAGCAGAAATGGTGGAGGCTGCTGATCAACGTATACACATTCCCGGTAAGGGTGGAGCAGAAAGTTTGAATGCGGCAGTAGCAGCTGGGATATTGGCGGGTGTATTAACAAAAAGCTGAAACCCAATGGGTTTCAGCTTTTTGTTAAGTACGAAGAAGTACACATTCTAATGTAACTTTCAAGTACTTTGTCATTTTTGCAAAATT
>JAHDDD010000234.1:5706-6863 GCA_020629535.1 Saprospiraceae bacterium | reverse complement strand
CTTTTGCATTTTTTCTTGCCTTTTTTGGAAATTCGATGGCGTACTACATTACAGGTCCGTTGGTTTTTTCTTTGTTTGTCTATTTGATGGCTTTTGGATATTTCAACAATCAATGGTTCGATAAAGCCGATCAAACACCGTTGGAAAAATATCAGAATAAAAAGATTGATGAAGATCAGGCACAAAGGTGGATTTCTGAATTAGAAATTTTAATGACAGACAGAAAGATGTATTGCAAACCAGATTTAAAACTCAGAGATCTGGCTGAAGAATTGAATATTTCATCTCATCAGCTATCACAGTTACTCAATGACAATCTTGGCAAAAATTTCAAAGCCTATCTTAATGAGCACAGAATTGAAGCGGCATGTGCTTTGCTCAATACAGATCATGCATTGTCTCTCGAAGGCGTGGGAAATGAGGTGGGCTTCAAGTCGAAATCAAACTTTTTTACCACTTTTAAAAAATTCAAGTCGCTCACACCCGCCCAATATAAAATTTCTATGAGCAGCCAGTAATGCTCAAATCCGGTTCTTCAAGTTCATTTTAGTCAAAAATCGGTTCTTTTTTATAAAAGAGAACCTTTTGGGTCTCAATTATGGGTGATTTTATCAGGTATTTCATTGAATTTTGAGCTTTTGTTAAACAACACAAAAATCAAGTTCAATGTCAAAACCTATAGTATGTATTGCAGTGCTCATTCTTGCAGGAATGGCCTGTGGTACCAAAAAGGAAAATGTAAGAAATGTCTCTACGTCTGATACTGAGAACAAAGTTGAGGAATCATTGATTAGAGAGACTATTGAAGGTTATTTCGAAGGATGGATGACCGGGGATACTACTTTGATTGGCAGAGCAATGCACAAGACTTGCCAACTCAAAAATATTAAAGAAGATGAAGTCGTAATCTATGAGAGGGCAACATATTTAGGTTTTTTCAAACCGAGACCAAGAAGAGAAAATGCAGGAGGAAGAATTGTTTCAATCAATATAACTGACGATATAGCAGCTGCGAAATGTGAAATATTCACAAAAGATAGATTGTACACCGACTATTTCAATTTGATGAAATTGAAAGATCGATGGTATATCGTTGATAAAATTGCTACCAACAAACCGAAGCAATAGATGAAATTGAGAACGCGGATTTATTTGTC
>JAHDDD010000234.1:0-5606 GCA_020629535.1 Saprospiraceae bacterium | reverse complement strand
TCAAGCCAGCCAAGAAATTGATCATGGATGATTTGAGGCGACCTTGGAGTATGGCTTTCATCTCTGATAATGAAGCGTTGCTCGCTGAAAAAGATGGAGAATTATTGAAAGTCAATCTTCAAACCAAAGAGAGACAAATTATTCAGGGATTTCCATCAGATTTGGCCGATAGTTTATTGATCGATCTTTCGAAATATCCAAAGGGGACTTATCCGAATGACTCTGATGGCATGAAGTTGAAATACAATGCTGGCATCTTTGAGGTCTTGATTGATCCTGAATTTAAGCTAAATAATAAAGTGTACATTTCCTATGTTTCTGAGAAAGATAAAAAATATGCTACCAAGGTTATTAGTGCGATTCTGAACGGAAACAAATTAACCAATATCGAGACAATCTTATTGGCAGTCCCGTATACAGATGGTTTATTTCACTTTGGTGGAGGTATGATTATCGGTGATGACGGTAAGCTGTATGTGACGGTTGGAGAAAGACTTTTTGGCGATTCTTTACAGCCGAGTTTGCCCATTGCTCAAGATGTGAAAAGAGGACATGGAAAAATCTATAGATTGAACTTGGATGGAACCATACCATCAGACAATCCTGACTTTGGATCTGATGCTCCTTCAGGATTATTTGCTACAGGAATCAGAGCAGCCCAAGGTCTCACAAAAGATCCGCGCAATGGTCAAATCTGGTTTTCGGAACATGGAACCAAACAAGGTGACGAACTGAATATACTAAAACGGGGAGCCAATTATGGTTGGCCAATAAAAAGCACAGGAGGATACCGAGGAGGGTACGAACCACCAAAGTTGGAAGGGGATTATACTGATCCGAAATGGTCATGGTTCAAAACCATTGCTCCTACCGGATTGACATTTTATAACGGAGAAGATTTTCCTTCGTGGAAGAATAATTTGATTATTCCTGGATTATCAAGAGGGAATTTTTGGAGGATCGAATTGGAAGGGGAGGCTATCAAAAGCGTCGAAGAATTGTTCATCGATGATAGACACAGAACAAGAAAGGCGGTTCAAAGTCCGACAGGCAAGCTTTATATTCTCACTGATGAAAATGATGGAAAGATTATTCAAATTGTGAATGAGGCAAAGTGATGCTCAGAAGATGCTGAGAAATCCAACGTGCGCTTTTGGTCTGCCGATGTCAAATGGTTCATCTCCCATTTTCCCAGTTGCAATAGAAAAGTTGAGCATTCCGACCCGCGTTCTGAAACTGATTCCAGCGCCAATTCCGTAGGCAGTGGTCCATGTATCATCTCCATTTTGGATCAATGCAAAATCGAAAAAGGGCAAAGACAAAAAGGAATATTCGTCTAGTAAAACATGCAATGCCAAACCAGGAATAAGGTATGCTTGCGCTTGAATGGATTCTTCATCAAATCCTCTAAGTAGCTTATTGCCACCAATCCGGGCCAATTCATTGTTGTAAATTTCGATATCAGAAAATAAATAGAAGGCATTTAAATAGCTGTTCAAACTGAAGTTTGAGCCAATAGGAAAATAGCGATGAATTTCTCCTTTCAAAGCCACTTGGAAACCGGAGGTATTGAGCGTGTCATAACTGTTGGCAAAATCGACTTGCTCATTTTTAAGACCAAGAATAGTATTGTTTTCAATGATGGATTTGGTTCTTCCTGTAATGTCAATATCGAGATCCCAGCCCTTCGTTGGATTGAGTAGTTGGTCGAGTTCTTTCCAATCACCTCTGATGGAGATTCCATTTTTGACCACATCAAGATTTTCGGGTAATGCTCTTTTCGAAAGTAAACCTGCGGAATCTATTTCAATCAATCTGGATGCTTTATAGGTCCACGAAAGACCAATGCTACTGAAGGAATTTATCAGATAATCAGCGCCTGCTTCTGCAATGAGGTCTTGAAATTCTAGAGACCTTCTGTACAGGTTGAATTTTCCTGTGAGTGCGACGGGTAGGTTTAGCAAATATGGGTATCGTGCAGCGAATTCAATTTCTTGGTTTTCTGGTCGGAGTCTTGCAAATCTAAAACGGATCCATTCGCCATAGTTTAATTGGTTTGTAAGTTCGGCTTCAAAATCTAAGGTTACAAAAAACCTTGTTTCTCCCATTTCATTCAATGGGTTTACACCTATAAGGAAATCGAATCTACTCGCGTTGCGTTTGTCGAGTTCGAGATGTAATGACGCATACGGTCCGAGGAATTTTAGCTGAGGAGATGATTTTAATTCAACAAAGGGCAAAGCTTTTAGTAGTTTTTCCGCATTGACCATTGAAGAATGTTTGTATGGTGCTCCGGATTCTACATCGAGATAATGCATAAGAAATGCGGGTCGTAGTCTAAGGTCTCCTTTCCAATAGACAGAATCAAATTTGATAAGTTTTCCTTTGTCTATTTTGATCTGCGCATACAGGTCATCGTCATTTTTGGTTACTGAGTCTAATTGAATACTTGCGAATGGATAGCCGAGTTCTCCCATGTATTCAGAAAGTCTTGTTCCATAACGCATCCACTCAACCGGTGATGTGCATCTTTCGAGTTTCAGACGATTGTATACATCTTGCGAAAGCTGTCCTCTTTCGATATTGAGCTTCCCAAATTTTTGTCCTTTGTAAATGTTTGCCTCTAGCTCATCAATGTTCAATTGGTCTACATTGGAGTTCCAATATCCTCTTTGATTTAATGAATCAAGCAGATTGTTTAGTGATCCGATGAATTGTTCAGGATCTTTGATTTTGCCTGTTTGCTTTGACCCTTTCTCGTCTACAACTTCGTAAGTAAGTGTATCTTGTTGGCTGAACATCGGTATATTCAGAAAGACAATTAAGACAAGCCACCACCATACTTTTCGAAACATTCACTAATAACGTTATAGCAAAGATAGGTGTTATTAATCTTGTTTTTTTATGTGATAAATATTTACCTTAAACGGAATAAGTGATCTATTGCGTTTCCCGGACATTGTTCATTTTAATGAACGGAGGGAATCAAATCGGAAGAGCTCATAACTGTTTGAGCAATGACAATGTTGCTAAATTATGAAGTTGCATTGGTCATAGCTGATTTAACTAAGGATTATTCTTTTTAAATGCGAGTTTTATGAGCGCGATTTGATGACTGGAGTGAATGTGAAGAAATGAATACAGTCCTTGACTTTTTTTGTTACTTTTTTGTGTCAAGACAAAAAAGGAAGTTTAGAAGAAAATGATATGATTTATAAGTTTATACAATAAACATGTCGGATGCTATGCCATCGGCTAAGATTAGAGCTTCTTTGCTGAGCGTGTAATTGTCTTTGTCTTTGATGATCCATCCATCATTGACTTTTTCTTCTAGATTATTGATCAGCGCTGCGATGAATTTGGGAGGAAATTTAGATGTCAGCTCAGGAAGATTTATTCCCCATTTTGTTCTTAAGCCGACCATAATCTTTTCATTAAATTGATCTTCAGTAGTCAACGCTTCGGTGGTATTTACATCAAGACCTTCATTGATAATTGATATGTATTTTGCATTGTTGGCGACATTCCATGATCTGGATTCTCCATTGTATGAATGTGCAGAAGGGCCGATGCCGAGGTAATGTACACCTTTCCAATAATTGGAATTATGTACGGCATACTTTGAATCTCGGGCATAATTTGATATTTCGTAATGCTCGTATCCGTTGGCTGTGAAGATGTCATGGCTAAGGTAAAATTGAGCTTTGCTTTCTAGGTCGTTTGGTTGTTGGCTAATATTTTTATGAATTTGGTGAGCTAGGAGTGTGCCTTCTTCAACGGTAAGTGCATACGCTGAAATATGATCTGGTTTAAGTTTTAATGCTTTTTCAATGTTCTTTTGATAGCTCTCTTTTGTGGAGCCGGGAATGCCAAAGATGAGATCCAATGAGTATGAAAGATCTTCGTTGTTTACAAGATCTAACGCATTGTGTGTATCTGTTGAATTGTGAATTCTATTCATCCACTTTAATTCGGAATCTACAAATGATTGGACGCCGATACTAAGTCTGTTTACGCCAAGGTCGATCCAGGACGAGAGTTTCTGTTTGTTGATGTCTTCGGGATTGGCTTCGAAGGTTATTTCACAATCATCATGAATTTGAAAATGCAGACGTATAGATTCGAATATCTTTTTCAAATTTGAAATTGAAATAATTGATGGTGTACCTCCACCAAAATAAATGCTTTGCAAAGGCATTGACCGTGATAGATAATCTTTTCTTTTTCTTAGCTCAACGAGAATGGCTGAAACCAAATCATCTTCATATTTCAACTGAGTTGAAAAATGAAAATTACAATAATTACATGCTTGACGGCAGAAAGGAATATGGATATAAAGTCCTGACAAATTTTTGTGTCAATAAACGAAATTCAAAATCATCAGGCTTTGACCTTTTCTTTGATCTCCACGAAATGTCCCATTTTGCTGTATTTGTCTAGTCTGTTTTGGATCAGTTCTTCCGGTGAATATTGTTGGAGTTCGGCAATCTCTTTTTTGAGATGTGCTTTCAAGCTCTTCGCCATTTTTTCAGGATCTGTGTGAGCACCACCCAATGGTTCTTTGATGATATCATCGATTAATCCAAATTCCAACATATGATCTGCGGTGAGCTTTAAGGCTTCGGCCGCTTGCTCTTTATAATCCCAGGATCTCCACAAAATGGAGGAGCAGGATTCTGGAGAGATGACAGAATACCATGTATTTTCAAGCATATATACGCGATCACCAAGACCGATACCGAGTGCTCCACCAGAAGCGCCTTCACCGATAACGTAGCAGATGATGGGCACCTTCAGCTGGGCCATTTCGAAAAGATTTCTTGCGATGGCTTCAGCTTGACCACGTTCTTCGGCTTCGAGACCAGGGTAGGCTCCGGGCGTATCGATCAAGCAAACCACCGGATAATTAAATCTTTCGGCTAGTTTCATAAGTCTGAGTGCTTTGCGATAGCCTTCAGGATTGGCCATACCGAAATTTCGGTACTGGCGCATCTTGGTATTGACTCCTTTTTGTTGGCCCATAATGACGATAGATTGGCCATTGATCTTACCGATGCCGCCAACGATGGCTTTATCGTCGCCAAATGAGCGATCTCCGTGCAATTCGACAAACTTTTTGGTGATTTGCTCTATATAATATAATGTATAGGGCCTCTCAGGGTGTCGGGAGAGCTGTACTTTTTGCCAACCAGAGAGTTCAGAGTAGATTTCTTTACGTTTATTTCTGATTTTGGTTTCAAGTTCTTTGATTTTATCAGAAACGTCTATATCTCCCTCATTTTCAATCTGTTTGAATTTTTCCAATTGTTCGAAGAGCTTTTCGAGTGGTAGTTCAAATTCAAGAAAGACCATAGATTTCTTTTTTTGATCAGCACCAATATAGGTGAGAGATCATGGGACTTAGCGCGGGCAAGTTAATAATGAATTATTTGAAGGACTAGTAATGTGGATAAATTTGTGAAAAATCGGTTACAATTTTTGCTTAATTGGTAGACTTGATTTACTTTTGCCGTCGCCTTATATGATAGGGCATGATTGTTGAAATAAACAGTCTGAGGTCTGGTAGTTCAGTTGGTTAGAATACCTGCCTGTCACGCAGGGGGTCG
>JAHDDD010000233.1 GCA_020629535.1 Saprospiraceae bacterium | reverse complement strand
TATAGGATAGGTTTAATATCGAAAAAACGTTGCGAATGTGGACGAATTTTTATCATCTATTTTTCTCTTTACACTCAAAAAGTGAATTAGTATCAGCAGGCGCATTTCTTGTTTTTGCAGCCATCAATAAAAGACTTGATGATTGCATAATGAAAAGGTATGCCCCAATTAGAGTTATGGGTCATTCTTGTAAGAAGTGAAGATTATTACATTCAAGATTGATTATGTTGTATGTGTTTAATTACTCTTCACTACTTTCTTTTCTGTACTAATGCCATGTTTGGTCAAAATGAAAAGATACAGATCAACGGTCAAATAAGATATATCTATATTCATTGCACCATGGGTCTGACTCAGCAAGTTTCCCTATCGGTTGTGCACCTTATATGATCAACAAATTCAATAAAATACACAATACCGTTGGTTGGGTTTGTCCAAACGGATTTTGGATGAATTCAATGCACTTGTTGAATTAATGGGTAGTCTAAGAATGAAAGTCTACAAAGTAACAAATGATAAGCAATGTAAAAATAAAAAGGGCAGAATGTGATCTGCCCTTGAATTCAATTTTCTATTCTTTTACGAATAATTTAGCTTTTCTATTTAGATGACATTTCAGGTACGCGTGCCCAAATTTCATCCCAAGAATCTGAAAAGATACTATTAACCTCTTCCATAAAAGGTTCCCAAGAATTTTCACCATGGATTTTTATATACTCCTCTTTAAATCCAAAATCTTCATCTAGTTCTGCCCAATTATCCATGGGGTAAACTTGGGCTATATGCCTGCCAATAGCATCTCCTTGCATAAACTCATTCACATACACTTCCCATTCTTCCCCGAGCGATTTCATGACTGTTTGCATTTTTTTGTACAAACCATCCAAATCATTCACCTTGCCCTTATTTACGTTTTGGTACCGAATGTACACCATAGGAGAAGGTGAGTCATTTTCAGATCGAATAGAGACATCTTTTTTAAGTTTCCAGTATTCTCCTGTATGTACATCGTTGGTACAAGCGAGTACATTTTCTATCCAATCGGTATCATGTTCTCCTTCAGGCCTTTTATCCAGATCGGAATATTTACACGGCCCCATCATCCACACTACCTTGCCGGAGTTTGGTCCTGTAAGAATATTATAAACATTTACTTTGTAGGGATCAACATTGTGATACTTTTCGTTGTGGTACTTCATGGTACTCATAAAGTCTTTCATTTTCTTTGTGTCAGGATCGAGCATAATTGATTCATACATGACATAATCTGTATCATCTTGTCCATAAAGAACGATAGATAAACAGATGGCTAGGAAAAAAAATAATGTTTTCATTTTATTGAAGTTGTTTATTAATAATTACGTCAATGATTTGAACGTCAAGAAATGTATTCTTGAAGTCCTAATTCTCATTCTCATTTAACTTAAACAACTGAAGCCATACCGTTAGGGCAACGATAAATAATGCAATAAACAAATAGGTGAGATTAGGGAGAGACCAATCTTAGGCTTCGCAATGTAATTCGGAATTAGAATTACCTCACTAAAATAATTCATTTTTTCAGCCGAGAATAGGGGGCTAGGCCTCAAATTGGTCTTTTATAGAAGAAATTCTGGCTAAAAAAATATCAGACCAGATATAGTTGTGCAACAAAAATCAACTGGCGAGACATTTATTATCGATGCAAAATGGAAAATTATCAAATTCAATAATCCTAGTGATTCGGATTTAAAACAAATGTTTGCATACAATCTATATTGGAATGCGGGTAAAAGTGTATTATTATATCCAAGCAACTCGGTGATAGTTGAAGACTATGGCAAGTTCCATAAAGGAAGAAACGGTGACAATAAATGCAAATTGGGTTTTGTAAAAGTTATTGATGAAAATGGCCGGTTGGAAAGAAAAATAGGAGAAAAATTTATTGAAAAACTGGCATTGGTGGATAAATATTCATGACATCATCAACTGATTGATTTGATATGATTCAGAAATCTAAGGTTGATTAAATTTATATAGTATCATTTCAAATTCTAGGTCCAAGACTCCGTCAATTTTTCAAAAACGGTACACTCCGATACCCTTCATCTTGAATAAACACCAGAAAATATAACCCAGGCAACAAGCTTGACACATCAAGGCTCTTCTGGAAATCAGAATGCGCTTTTTTCAACTCAAGCCCATTAGAAGATAAAATAGAAAAATTACCTTCCCATCGATGGGTAAAGATTAATTCATTTGTTACTAAGTTTGACACTAGATTCAGATCAGAGATAATCTCCGGTTCGGATGTATTTGTCAATGTTGAACAGTGATCAATCACTGCAGATCTATTCGCACAATTCCCAATATTGTCTCCTATGGTTACATGGATCAAAGGTTCTGATAAAATGGAGCAAATACCAGGAATTGCACAATGGCTAAGGTTTTCATTATTTTCTATAAACAATTTTGTAGAAAAATGATTATCCAAAACAATATTGCTCATAGGCTCCAAAGTGAGCAAGGAGTCATTTCCAATGATCTCCAGATTTCGCAACTCACTTTCAACATTCCTAAGGCCCTTGACACAATGGAGATACTTGTTATTCATGAGTTCGATATTCTTAACCTCTTTGAGATTTTCGAATACATCCAAATTTGTGGTGGACGTTCGCTCCACATCCAACCATTGATCTATATAAACAAGTGAATTAAAGTTTGGCAAATTCGCAAGTGAATCCAGTCCTGATAATATTAAGCTCCCTCCTACCTGCTCAAGATTTTCGAAACCATTTATCGTCTTCAAATTTGGATTTGAAATCATATGCAGTGAACCTCCAATCTCCTCAACCATTGCAAAGTCAGCAATGCTGGCAAGTTCCAAATTATTAAAAATTTGCATTCTGTCTGCAACTTCCTTCAGACTTTTAAAAAAGTCAATATGACGGATGCCTGTATTCAAAATTGACAAATTGTCTCCAATGTATTCGAGGTTTTCAAACACACTTAGCTTCTCCAGAGTGTTACAATCTGAAAATACCAGACTTCCATCTATGGATTTTACCTTTGAAAAATTTGCTATTGAAAACAGAATATCAGAGCGTTGAAACTTTATGGAACCACCTGCCGTTTCCAGATTGTCGAATGCAGCAACCACAGAAAGAAATGGATTGTCCTCAATAATGAGGTCTGATACTATCTCTTCCAAAGATGAGAACCCTTCAATGATAGACAAATTTTCATTGCCAGAAATATGTACTGCATGAAGCTCTTGCAGGCTGTTGAATCCATCAATGATGCCAATTTCTTTATTGTTGCCAATCTCTAAATTGTGGACTTCAGTCAATGCTTCCATTTTGGTAAGTCGCTGCAATCCATTGTTGTTTTGAATCACAAAATCTCCACCTACTTTTTCAAGACTGATTAAATCTTTGAGATCTTCCAGCTTTGTGCAATTGTCTATTTTAAAATCAAGAGCAATTGTTTTAAGATTTGAAAGTCCTTCAAGATCATTCAAAGAAGATAAATTGATGAGGTGCAAATTACCCGCAACGTGTTCAATATCAAGTCCTTCCAATGATAAAATATCATCAGAATCCTTGATAATTAGATTTGTTTCCAATTCGGTGCAATCGGGATAGGAAGATATGAAATCGCTGAGCTCAAGTTGAGATTGAATGACAACTGTTGTGTCGGGACATGATTGAGCAAACAACCCAAGTCTCAACATTGTGAGTAAAATGATACAAACTACGCCTTCTTGTCTCATGACTTCACAAATTTTATGGTTTTCTCTTCATCGCTAAATATCAACTTCAGAAAATAGATTCCTGAAGAAAGATGGGAAACATCAATGGTTTGATTTGTTTTGCCCCCCATTATTATTTTACCATTCAAATCTATTATCTTATACAAACTGTCTAATGTTCCACCAATTTGCAAAACGCCTAAACTTGGATTTGGAAACACATACAGATCACCGTTTGAAATCTCAGCAGGATTTGAACTGAGATTGCAAAGCTCCTGGATGCTTTCTTGAGAACTGCATTCTACATCATTGATTGCAATTTGAATACGTTCTGATTCCACTTCTTCAAGCATCCTGCATAGGTAATCTACAGCACAATCGTTGAGTTTAGAATTGGCCAGAAAAATAGCAGAAACAGAATCAGGGTGGAATTGAAAATTATCCAATCCTTTTAGGCTTTCAAGTTGATGATTGTTCTGAATGATCAGAGCTTGCAATCTCAGATCTTTTCCGAGCAAAGCTTCAAAACTTTGAAAATTATGATTTGAAACCATACTTAACGTATCCACAGACTCAAGCTTTTCTAAACCTATCAGATTTTCCAGTTCTGTTTGTACCAAAATCAATGATCGACAAGAAATAAGGTTTTCAAAGCCCCTCATATCTTTGATAGAACCTAAAGCACGCAGCTGCAAAGAGCCGTGTATGCGTTCAATTTGATTTAGACCAAAGAGAGAATTCAATTCAATACAATTTGCAACGACAAGATCTCCACCTACTTCACTAATGGATCGTAATCCTATTACACTAAATAAAGAACTATTATTCTTGATGTTAATATTCCCACCGACCATTTTCAATGAATCTAAACCCAACAGACTGATCATGTTTATATTCTCAGAAATAGTGAGATTTTCCTCAATGGCTTTGACTCCTTCGAGGCCATCCAAATTCAACAAACCAAAGTTGGAAGTAAGGTGTATTCCTTTTGCTAATTCATCTACATTTTCCAATCCGCTGAGATTGGTTAAAATAGGATTTTCACTGATTTCCAGATGTTGAATATTTTTTAATGAAAACAACTGTTCAGTGTTTTCTAGATTTTCATTTTTAATGATACTCAATGTATCTCCTATGGTATGCAAATTTTCTAAACCATGAAGGTTACTTAAATTATTTGTTCCTTCTAATATTAAGCTGCCTCCAATTGTGCTTAGTGCCTCCAGGCTAATCAATGATTCGAAAGATTCATTTGAATAAATTCTAAGATCACCTGCAATGTAAGACAGATCTTCAAAGGCATTCAGATACTTCAAATCACGATTGTCAATAATTATAAAATCGCCATGAATGGAGTCTAAAGAAAGATTACCCAAGTCATTCAATCTATTATTTTTAATGATTTCAATGTCACCGGATATATGCTCAACTGTCTCAAGGCCATTTAGATTATTCAAGCTAGAATTATTCCTTATTTGCAAGTTCCCAATATTCTTCAATGATGTGAACGATCCATTCAATGACTCAAGATTCGTCATATATTCAATGTGCAAATTGCCAGAAATTTCCTCAAGCAATGGAAATTCACCCATGCTCACGATGAAAGGAATCCTATTGATTTCCAAATCCCCAGGAATTTTCTTCAATTTCAAAAAATGTGAAATTTCTGTGGCACTTTGCAATGAAGAAAATCTCACATCGTCACCTACGTATTCCAACGCTGAGAACAAAGGAACATGAAGCAATGCAGGAAGATTTTCAATGATAAGGTCCCCGCCAATAGATTTCAAATTTTTTATTCCGTCTATACTTTGCAACCCATTGTTCACTCGAATAATCAAATCAGCTCCAATGGTATCAAGATTTTCCAGTGCATCAATTTGCCTTAGCTTTCCACAAAAATCAATGACCAAACTATCACCTACATATTTTAAATTATGCAGACCCTCAAGCCCTTCAAGTTGACTTGCCGTATATAGATTTAACGCACCTTGTATACGTTCAATATTCTCCAGAGGGCTAAGATCTAGGTCTTCAAAGAAAACAGATTCGATCCGCAGACTACCATCAATAATTTTACAGTTGGGGTTTTGTTGTACAAAGTCAGAGATATCCTCTTGCGACGAAATGATCAAATCCCCATCAAAACAATCCTGGCTGATAATTTGGGTTGAAAATAAAAGTGATATGATAACAAGAGCTCTGGCAAGCATGCTTTCTAACTTTAATTAAAGATACCAACAATTTGAATGTCTAAAGGTAAGCTGCGGATGCTGATCAATTAACAAAAAAGTTAAACTAATTGTATGCGCTACTTACTTATGGAAAATTTGTAATTTTCTAAAAAGCATTTTGTATGAAATTATTAATACCCTTCTTTAGTATTCTCTTGACAGTCAACGCATACACACAAATACAGTTTTCAGAAGTGTATTTCGAATACGACGATGACGAAATTGAATTTGTAAATGAAATTCATGCAGCCGATTTTAATGGTGATGGAATACCTGACTTTGTATATAGTTGGCATATCGGAGAAACCGTTCAGGTAGGATTGTTTGATGGCGACAACAAACCTACATTCAATGAAATTTCTGGTGGGATCCAGCTAATTGATCTCCATGTACTTGATTGGGATGATGATGGTGATGAAGACATCGTTGCGGCAGCACCATTTGAAAATAAAACCATACTATTCACCAACGATGGATCGGGAAGTTTCACTGAATCAGATCTACTTGATTTCGATTTTGAAGCCATAGAAATTGCCGACCTTGATGGTGATGGCATCATGGATTTGATCGTTGCTGCAGACGAAGTGATCAACGTATACGAATTGATTGACAATGTACCTCAAAATCCTCAAGGACTTATCGTACTTGATTTTTCTGGCAGCCTGAATGAAATCGAAATTGCAGATGAAAATAACGATGGTAATATGGACATAATTATTTCTAGCACATTCGACGGTTTCTTTATTATGCATCAAGATGACAATGGCAACTTTGACCTGACAGATCTTGGTTTAGATGTGTGGAATATTGATAATTTTATTTATTCAGATGCTGACAAAGATGGTTTACCAGATCTTATCAGCTATTCATTTTTTCAAGGAGAAACCACTGTTACCACCAACAATGGGGATGGAACATATACACCTTCCGTTATAGATTCGCCAAAT
>JAHDDD010000232.1 GCA_020629535.1 Saprospiraceae bacterium | reverse complement strand
ATCCATCACCATCTTCATCAATAATCAATGCTTCACCATCACAATTTTCATCAATGTCATTGTTGGGAATCTCTTGTGTTGCAGGATTGATTTCTGCATTGTTATCATCGCAATCATCATCTGAGTTAAATCCATCACCATCTTCATCAATAATCAATGCTTCACCATCACAATTTTCATCAATATTGTTGTTGGGAATTTCTTCTGCATCAGGATTGATACTTGCGTTGGTATCGTCACAATCTTCGTCTGAATTAAATCCATCTCCATCAGCATCGACAATGGCATCAAAACCATTGCAGTCTTCATCTATCCCATTGTTTGGGATTTCTGCGGCACCTGGGTTTATGTCAGCGTTATTATCATTGCAATCAATGTCTGAATTGTAGCCATCACCATCTTCATCAATGATCAATGCAATACCATCACAATCTTCGTCAACATCATTGTTTGGAATTTCCTCTGCATCAGGATTTATATTGGCGTCATTGTCATTACAGTCAATGTCTGAATTGTAACCATCTGCATCATCATCTATGACCAATACGTTACCATCGCAATTTTCGTCAATATCATTGTTTGGAATTTCTGTGGCGCTCGGATTGATCCCAGCATTGTTGTCATCACAGTCTTCGTCTGAATTAAATCCGTCACCATCTTCATCAATGACCAATGCATTGCCATCGCAGTCTTCATCGATATCATTGTTGACAATTTCAGTGGCATCAGGATTTATCTCCGGATCATTGTCGTTGCAATCAAGGTCTGAATTAAATCCATCACCATCATTATCGATGATCAATGCATTGCCATCGCAATTTTCATCCACATCATTGTTTGGAATTTCTTCGGCTCCAGGATTAATTTCTGAATCATTGTCATTGCAATCTTCATCTGAATTGTAACCATCACCATCTTCATCAATGATCAATGCATTGCCATCACAATCTTCATCCACATCATTGTTTGGGATCTCTTCGGCTCCAGGATTTATATTTGGATTATTATCGTCACAATCTTCGCTTGAATCAAATCCATCATTATCAGCATCCACGGAAGTGAAAAAATCTGCAACAATTGGTAAATGATCTGAACCAGTTTGACTATCGGAAGAACTCAAATTATATGATTGCAACTGTGCTTCCGACAAATTGGAGGTATTGAAAACGTAGCTGTTTCTCACCTCGAGAGCCGAACCAGTATAGAAAAGAAAATCCAATCTCCCAGGCGCATAAGAACCCCACGGATTATACCACGTGTATGCGAAAGGAGCATTGATTTGGTAGGGAAGTAGGTCTTCCAATTCACTGCCATCCCAATCAGGTGAAAAGTCGCTTCCATAAAGGCTTTCATTGACTATATCTCCGGTTGTGATAGATCGGTAATCCTGTCTTTGTCCGACCAAATTGAAATCACCCAAAATGACCACAGGTGTTCCATCTGGAAAATCAAAACTGATATCATCACTTTCCGACTGATCTCTCAGGCTAGCCATCATGCGATCAATTTCTCTTGCACGATCGGAATCATTGGCACAGCAAGGAAGGTGCACATTGTACATCACAAGAGGATCGCCATTTTGATCTTCCAAAAGAAAAATTCCATTGCCATCTACTCTGTCTTGAGCGAGTACTTCCCATTTTGAAAAAACCATGATATCTGGTTGCACTCGTCCAAACTGCCAACCATCGTTTCCGATTGGGAACATGTCATTGAGCATATTGGCGATCTGGTTGGGAGCCTGTTCGTAGACCTCCTGCAAAGCGAGTATATCAGGCTGCAAAACTTGGATGATCCGTTTCAACGATTCATGTGTATCACTTGGTGGCAAGAGACCATCATTCTGTACATTAAGTGAAACGATTCTTACATCACTTTCATCTATTTTTTCCACGTTGGCGTCTTGTATAAAACCAGGCGAGTTTTTCATTGTGTAGGCGATTCCTCCTTGTGCATTGGGAACACGATCGCCTTCAGGATTATCATTGTGAACCAAGATGCGCAATTCGTTTTCCATGGACATATTACTCCAACTTGGACCCAGATTCCTCACAAAGGTCAGCTCAAACTGATTGGATGTGACGGTAGGAGCAGGGACGACTCCTGGTTCAAAATGGTTTACACTGATTTCGTCACCATTATAATATATGTAACCATTTCGTTGACCAAAGTTGAAAGATCGGTCAGAACCAATTCCATTGACAGTTCGCCCTGTACTTAAATCATTGTCTGAATCTATGGAAATGGTCAAATTAAATTCATCCATCAAATCAAATTCACGATTACATTTCACATAGATATATAGGTAGGTATCATCATTGCTGATCTTAACTGATTCGATGTCAAGGTCTGGCCAATTATCTGGATCATCAGCTGCCGTTTCCACATCCGTCCAATCTGTGAATCTCCCGTCAATGGCTATTTGCGCTTCGGCCACATTCAACGAAAGTGAAAATAAGATGATGGTAAAAATTCTTCTCACAATGCCAGTTTTATTAATTAGAGACCTTCAAAGCTAAGGAATTTCAATTTGGCAGTTTGACAAATTATTAATTATCTCATTGACTATCAATCACTCATACAACTTATGAACTCAAGTTTCTGCACTTATTCATTTTTATTTTTAGTCTCCCGTACAAAAAACGAGCAAAAAAAACCCACCATTGTAAAGCCTTGGCCTATGATAATTTCCCCTTTGCACACAGGCAAAATTTATGCTGAGTGTTAATCGAAGTACTCGTCGCATACGCTCCTCAGACAGTTGCCTGCCCTAATGCTCAACTCCAAAATTATTACTTAACGGCCAATTCTTTAATGTGGAAATCCTTCTTGAATAAATTGATCATCATGATATTATTGAAATAGCGCTCAATTATTTTGATGCCACTTGCTCTGATATTCAATGAGTGATGTCTCCTAATTGAAAATCAATTTAACTACCGAAACTTGAGTTATTCATTACTCATCGCCAATGGAAAAGATTTCTTAATTTGCAGTATATCTAAATCTAAACCAGCCATTATGTTAGTAACTCCCAATTTTCCAGTCATCCTAGCCGTCGCGTTGATACCTATGATCGTAGGAGCCATTTATTACAATCCCAAAGTGATGGGTAATTTTTGGATGAAAGCCTCAGGCGTTACAGAAGAAAAAGCAGCCTCTGGGAATATGATCTTGATTTTTGGATTAGCATATTTATTAAGTGTGATGTTGTGTATGATGATGATGTCATTTTCAATACATCAGTTTCAAATACAATCTTTGTTTGTTGGTAGTCCGGGAATGGAGGATACAAGTTCTGATCTTTACAAGCAAGTATCTGCATTTATCTCCGAACATAAAGATGTACATCGAACATTCAGCCATGGAGCCGTGCACGGCGCTTTTTTCACCTTTTTTATTTTTCTTCCTATCGTAGGAATTATCACTTTATTTGAACGAAGAGGGTGGCAATATTTGTTATCACATTTGGGCTATTGGCTGATCACCTTAGTCCTCGTTTGTGGATTATTGTGCAAGTATAATTAACTCGAAATGTTGATCAATAAAATTCCTTTTTACGAATTTCTATAACATATAAAATTTAAAAAAATGACTAGGTTCTCAATACTAATTTGCTCTCTTTTTTTAGCCAGTGGCTTATTTGCTCAAGATGAAATCATCCGTGAGGCGGCTCCTACTGATATGGTGGGATTTAACTTCGATTGGATACTTGGTGATTGGGAAAGAACCAACGATGAATTGGGTAAAGAAACTTACGAAAGCTGGACCAAGGAAGGCAACAGCTATATTGGTCACGGATATACCATCCAAGAAATAGAATTTCAAAGAGATACAATCTCTCAAGAATTCATGAAACTATCTGGGGAAAATTTCGAATGGATTTTGGAAGTCAGTATCCCAGGAGTGACGGACAAGCCTGTCCAATTTATCATGTCAGAACTTCAGGATAAAAGTTTTATATGTGTCAATGCGAAAAATGATTTTCCTAAATCAATCATGTATTCGAAATGGGAGAATGGTCTTTTTGCAGAAATTTCTGGTGGAGGAGAATCTGTGAGTTTTGATTTTAGAAAGAGGTGAAGATCGCTTAATATCATGTCTCAATTCGATATTTGTTTTATCTGAAAACGCGTGTTAACTTAGTATGACAACTTTTAAAATTTAGCATTGATGAAAAAATTCCTCACGATACTTTCTGCATTCGTATTTTCATTTTGTTTGCATGGCCAATCAAGTTATGTAAAGATTGGAGGCATTGCAAAAACAAAAAATATTAATATTGTTGAGGGTTTTCAAGATTTGGGCTTACATGTAGGCTTGAGTAAGAAGATATCAGAAAACATTTTTTTAGATCTCAATGCTGGAGGATTTTCTGATAGATTTAACTTGGGTATTCAGAGCAATGGTAGACCAACGTCTGATTTCCAATTTGAATACAAGTCAAGATACATTGAATCTTTTCTTCTTTTTCAAATATTCAAACCTCAATCTTTCTTGTCTTCTTTGAAAGGAGGTTTCGGCTTTATTGGCTCTTTGAATACAAACTCTTATACGGAGACAATAGATTTTAACGCAGGATTTATTCAGTCCAATTCCTTAAAGCATTTCCTTTTTGAAGTTGGATTGATTTTAGACTATAGACATCCAATTACTTCCAACATTATGATTTTTGGGAATTGTGCATGGTTAAAGAGTATTAATCCATCAGCTCCAATTCCTATAAATTACATTGACGAAAGTGGTTCTCTTTCTGGTAATCTTATTCCAGTCCAAAAATCTGGTTATAGTTGGACTGCTGGTTTTGCCTTTGGCTTTTGAGCTAAATTAGTTGCATAGAACTTTCTCGCCAAGCAACTCGTCATTTACTCAACAACATCTCCATCTGCACATTGCATCTCTCATAAGGAGTATCCTTACTTTGTGAATCTTTAAATCCCAACTTTCTATAAAGATGCAACGCGGGTCCCAATTTTGAATTTGATTCGAGGAATACTTTTTTAGCACCTAAGTTTTTGGCTTCTTCAAGAATGGCGACACCGAGCTTATAACCCAACCCATGACCTTGATGGCTAGGATCGACGGCCATTTTTGCTAGCTCATAAGTTTCATCATCAGCTTTGATCAATGCGCATGTGCCAACAATTTCATCACCTTTGGCCACCAAAAGAATAGACCCACCTGGGCCGAGGATTTTTTTGCGCGGATTATTGAGTGCTTTTTTGTCTTCTTCCTCAACTTCAAAGAACTTTTCTATCCATGCATAGTTAAGGGCTGCAAAAGCTGACTGATGTTCGTCCTTGTATCTAATAATTTTGTAACTTGACATATTGAACAAGAATTATAAAAGATATAATATGAGACACGTATACCTAATTATTTGTTTCCTAATCGTTTCGAATTTTTCTTCCAACGCTCAAAGGCTTATTTCTACCACTTTGCTTGAGTCATTCACATCAGAAGAATTGGCGCAAACTTTTGGTATTCCTACTCAATTTGGGGTAGATGTACACTCCGTACTTTATTATACTCCGCATTTGGATGGAGAGCTCGATACGGCATCTGGTTTGTTTGTCATACCAAAATCTTTTGATACCGCCCATGCCATTTTATGTTACCAACACGGTACCGTTGGTTCGAGATTTGATGTGCCTTCAAGAAGAGCAGGAGGTTACCAATTGGGACTCATTTTTGGCGCTACTGGCTTTTCAACAGTGATGCCAGATTACATTGGTCTTGGAGACAGCAAAGGTTTGCATCCATATATTCATGGTGATACTGAAGCATCTGCTGGTGTTGATCTCATACGGGCATTGCGTGAGTTTGCAGAGCAAGAGCCTGAAGTAAATGTTCACGAACAAATATATGTTAGTGGATACTCCCAAGGAGGGCATGCATCTATGGCATTACATAAGCACATCGAAGAAGAACTTGGAGATGAGATGGTGGTAACTTCGGCGGCTCACTCTTCAGGACCGTACAGTGTATCTGGCAAAATGATTGATTTCACTCTTGGTGAAGAAAATTATTTCACACCTGCATATCTTGCCTGGGTCACATTGGCCATGAAGGCAGCTTATCCTGACATGCTTGCTGAATATGAAGTATCAAATGTGTTTAAAGAACAATACGTGGATGTGATCAACCAATTTGCAAACGAAGAAATCACATTGTGGAGTTTGAATGATCAATTGATCGCTGCGTTACTTGCCGAGCATGAAGCTGTTCGTCCGCGAGATTTGCTTACAGAGTCAGCTCTCAATGCACTACTAAATGACCCTGAAGATCCGTTGTTTCAAGTTTTGACGTTCCAAGACAATTATGATTGGTCGCCACAATCTTCCACGAGAATTTACTATTGCACAGAAGATGAGCAAGTTACTTTCGAAAATGCGATTTTGGCTGATTCAATCATGCAGCTTAATGGGGCCTCAGATCTGGTTGCCATCAATCAAGGCGAACTGGATCATGGTGGCTGCGTAACTCCTGCGACAACTGCTACTTTATTCCACTTCTTAAGTACTCGCAGAATAGATCAGATTTTGAGTACAGAAACATTGGTGGAAGCAGAAAAATATATCAAAGCAACAGAAATCGACGGTCAATTGTATGTGATGGTCAATCCTGAATTGTTTGATGGCAGCAAATTCCAAGTTCAACTTTTAGGAACGGGTGGGCAAATTCTGAATACAAGAAATGTCGATCAAGATCGTTTTCAGATTGATGTCAATCACTTAAACGGTGGATTGTATGTGTTGTGTCTTTCTCAGCAGGGTAAACACATTGAAAGTATCAAAGTATTTAAAAGGTAGTGATTTCAATGAGGCAATGAGGCGATGAGGCAATGAGGCGATGAGGCAATGAGGCAATGAGACAATGAGACAATGAGACAATGAGACAATGAGACAATGAGACAATGAG
>JAHDDD010000231.1 GCA_020629535.1 Saprospiraceae bacterium | reverse complement strand
AAAATGACCATGGATCTCATGAAGTAAACTTCTTGCAATATACGAATAAGGAAATATTCTTTTGCATCGCATTTCTAAACCGTAAAATGGTTGAGATCCAACTATTTTTGAAACCATTAAGAATTTGATTTTTTGGTGATAATCTTGTTGATCAGTTTGAACAGTCCTCAATCTGTGCCTCAAATGTGGCACCCAAATTGGTTTCAAAGCCTGGATTCAAGTTGATGGCCTGACCAGCTCTAAAGTCAACATTACTGTCCACAGTACCACTGGAATGGATCTGTTGTACAGCTTGATACATGGCTGGTACGATGGGCGGATTATTGCTGTTTAGTGTGATATTCATCTCACAATCTCCACTCATCATACAAATACTTAATCCCCATGAGTTCAATGTACCACCATCCATATTGTATTTATCATGAATTCTAAGTTTCCAAGTTCCTGCCGCATTCTCATTGATCAAACCGCTTACAGGATTTAATGGCGCGTAGGTTAATCCATCAACAGGTGGACATGGAATATCTACATAAGGCAATCCTCCATCTTCAAATGTGATGAGCAGATTGTCTTCATTGTAGCATATATCTTCTGCAATGATGATCTCTGTTCCAGATGGGCTGATCAATGTCAACACAAGATCACTGATCCATGTATGCGTTATGTCGATATTATCTATTGAGATTTCTGTTACTGGTCCTCCGGCCGGAATAAATAAACTTGACTCGATGGTTGGAGCACCTGACGAACTTATCACAATTGGTGTATCTGATGAA
Organism: Saprospiraceae bacterium; assembly: GCA_020629535.1. GTDB lineage: Bacteria > Bacteroidota > Bacteroidia > Chitinophagales > Saprospiraceae > JAHDBF01. Next base: position 6,156 of record JAHDDD010000231.1, on the reverse strand, counting down.
ACATTATCAGCACAAGTATCATTCCCTGTTGTAAAGGAATATACAGCAGAATGGTTGGTTGTATTACAATTATTGGTAGCAGATACTCTCCAATAATAAGTAGTATATACATTCAATGGTGTTACTACTGTATAGTTATTGGTGGCTAATCCGGGGAAAAACTGATAATTCAAATCAAAGACCGGATCCATTGCCAATTCTAACAAGTACGTATCTGCATTTGTAATATGATCCCATTCGAAATAAGTCATGTATGTCATTGAGTGACTTTGATCCTCTGGATATACTAATGTTGGAACTGTCATGATGGGTTCTTCGACATGAAGAGTCATTTGTACCTCTTCCACATCCAATCCAGAAACTGCTATGACATTAAACACATATGAACCTGTGTTAAGCATTCCGGTATTCGATAGAATGACAGGATATATTCCTGAAGCATTTGCAGGATTGGTTGGAAATGTTGCAGTTACCCCAGCAGGTAAACCTGTTGTTGCAAACTGAGTTTGCCCTCCATATGTACCCATATATTGTAGCTCAAAATCAAAAACTGCATTCTCAGCTTGACAAATGGTGACATCTTGGGTCACTGAATAAAGCATGATACCTGTACAGTTGTCTGGAATTTCGAAATTCGCAATGTGTGTATTCCAACTTCCACCAATGCCGTAGGCTGCAGTGTACCAAAAACTTCCATCGATCGGATCTGCATCTAGACAGGTGTAATCTCCCCATCTGTTGCTACCAGAAAAACTGTTTCCAGTCTTAATGATTGTTTCAGGCCAAGTCATTTGATTGATCGGATCACATTCGGTTCTACCGGTATATCTGATTCCCGGGAAGATGGTGGAAGAAGATATATTATATGCAAGTCCAATAGAACCATCTGGATTCAAAGAGATTCCTGCCATCCATCTTCCTGCATCGTCGAGAGGTGCGTAGGTACTTTGTTGATAAATATTCCAGCCAGTTCCTTCATTTCTCAATTCATACCATCTGATTCCAGCTTGGTCATTGCCATCAGCATCAGTAACATGATTGCAAACCAAAGCCTGATGTGTGCCGAAATTTCTATACGTGATCTTATTCATCAATACCTCTCTTACAGGATCGAGATCTAGTATACTGTTTGGTTGATCGATACATGAATAAGAAGTATATCCGCACAACTCACTATCAAAAGGAGCTGTCGTTAAATTCGTTGGACCGCTCAAAGTTGTATTTGCAGGATTATCGAAATCTACATCAAAATCCCAAATCTCTAGTCTATCAGATGGTATGTTGGTACTCCATGCATCATCCGCCATTCTCATTATCATACCTGGTGTTCCGGCGGGCGGCGCTGTGGTACCTGACAATGACACCGGGGTTGCTGCCTGAAAATCAATGGTTGGAAGTTCAGGCATGGTAAATCTTTGGGTAGTAACATTAGGATCACCGGCCAACATTTTATTCCGGTCTAACGCATACACAGGTGAGTCACCATCTTCGTTCGTTGTTATATAATAAGCATCTGGCCAAATTGCATACTTTGGATAATCTGGAAAGTGCGGTGTAGCAAAAGAATAGATATGGTAACTCCCTGTCGGATCATTGCTAGCAGATATCGCGACAATCAAAAGATCCTGCCCAAAGGCAAACTCACTCATGAGCCATCTATCTGCCAATTCATCGTACAGTACGATAGGATCTCCAGCTCCACTTATGCCCGTTAGTACGTCGAAGTACATCGTATTCTGTACGATAATTCCTGACTTATTGAATATCTTAAAATATGCTCCTGACCCACCATTGATCATCTGAATGACGTGGTTTGGACCAGCTGCAATACACGGATCCGCAGGATTTACGTTCGTGTTCCCAATACCATTGAAATCAAGGTTCATTGATTTATGAACATTCAATGGAGGATAATTAGCTTGCCTTGATAAATCATCAAGTACAGGCAATGCTGTTGGATCATTCTTAGAATTCAAAGGCCAATCACCTTTGGGATGATACCCTCTCTTTTCCTTTTTCGAAATTTCCAAGGTATCAATATCTGACTTTATTCCACCGATTAGAGGTGGAGTGGTTTTGAGAAGTATGCCCTGTATAACTTCAGGGTCTTTCAGAACATGTCTGTCTGAAAGGGGTAGTTGTTGCCCCCATATTATAGACGGCAATAATATTGCTAAAGCAATAATGATTGGGTGTTTCATAAAAGGGTGTAATAATTTCGTCAGACTTTTCGGATAAGAAATCTTCCCATCCAAAAGTTCTCCACTACTAAGCAAATCTAACAGATAGGCACATCTTTTTACAACCATAATATTTAGATAAAACACATGGGCAAAATCACCAATCTATAAAGCGTTGAAAAAAAGGATGGGAAATATTACACGTATATGTAATGTCTAATACTGTGCCTATTAAAAGTTAATAAATGATATTATGCGACATTTCTTCCCTTCCATTGTTGACCTTTTGTGACAAAAGAGAAAACACCGGTGAAGATGAAATAGAAGGGAAACACTAGAAAAGAAATGTAGTAGTAACTCAACTTTCGTTGTGGATGGAATGATTTATTGACCTCTTGAAGGAGAACTAGATCAACAATAAATTTGAAGAATAATGCCATGATGATTGAAAGAAAAGTCCATTTTAGATGTACGATCAATGCCAAAGGAAGAAGCAGCAAGCACCCATTGAAAAGAACTGGAAGGATCAAAATCTTACCCATTGGGCCTTTCATGAGGATTTTATTTTTTGCAGCCCATCGAATTCTTTGACTGAAGAAAGCTCCAAGTGTTTTGACTGGAAAAGTATAGACCATTATGTCTGGTCGGTATTCAATGCCTGTGTGATTTTGGGCAGCAAATGAATTCACTAAAAATACATCATCACCTGAAGCATATTGTTTGGACTCACTGTAAACATTCTCCGGCAAGGAAGATTTTCTGTATGCCATATTGGCGCCATTTGCCAAAAACCAAGAATTGTTCTCAATACCATATCTCGTGGTGGCAATCAAGGAAAGCATATCCAACTGTTGAAACCAAGTTAAAAATGAATCAAGAGGACTGAAGCATACAGGTCCCGTTAGAAATCTTAATTCTTTGCTTGAGAATTCATGTGAAATTTGCTCCAACCAATTGCCTTGCACAATACAATCACCATCAGTCTGTGCAATGATATCAAACCTTGCTCGTGTAATACCAATCTTAATACCTTCCTTTTTAAAACTTATGGTATCATCATCAAATTGATAGTCTGATAGTCTGATAATCTTGATCCTGTCATCATTGATTCTTGAAACCAATGCAATGGTATTGTCATCGCTATGATCATCGACAATCAAAATTTCAAAATCTTGTAGAGAATTCGAAGAGGCAATAATTGAACGAACGCATGCATCAATATTTTCAGCCTCATTTCTTACCACCAATAATACCGAAACTCCATCGCCTCTATCGCCTGCACTCGTGCTTTTATTCTGGACCGGACTGATCCATGGGACAAGTAATTTGAGTATCAACCTTACATAGAGAAAGGTCAAGATTAGGGTAAAAAGAAAGATGTACATTTAAAATGAAAGATCAGAACAGATCTTCATACTCATTTGTGGATCTCGAACTTGTACCAGGATTGTTTGTTCTTGTCTGTGGAACCTTTTCAATGTCTGGTAATTCAAGAAAATCTTCTTCATCTTCTTGTTGCTTTGCTTTTTCCTTTTCCGTGACATCTTCGTAATCATCGTATTGCTGTTTCTTACGCTGACTAAATTGTCTACTGATCAAAGCTTTTGAAAATAAATAGGCAATAACTAGTGGAGAAAAGAATGCTGTTCCAAGAATATATAAAATGCCTTTTCCGGCATTGGTCTTGAATGTATTGATGAGCATTTTACCATAATCTTTGACTACCCCGAAATTCAAAAACAAAGTGATGATAAACAGGACCGGAGCAACAAAACTTAAAATGCTATACAAGCCTTTTACCGCCATCCAGACAAATGCAACTACTAGTAATAGCATAAGAAAACCTACGATGGTTCCTCCTGTTCTGGCTGATGTTCCTCCTCTTCTTGTATTGTTGGCCATTGGATTAAGTTTAGCTAAAAATAAAGATATCAATCTTAATTACAAACGAAATCTATGCACTTACAGTTTCACCTGCGAATTGTAAATCGTATAATTCTTTGTATTTCCCATCGTCGATTTTGATCAGTTCATCGTGTGGACCGAATTCTGCTGCCTGTCCCTTGTCCATAACAAGGATATTATCGGCATGTCTGATGGTCGAAAGTCTGTGGGCAATGATGATGGATGTTCTTTTATCGATCAGTTTTTCGATGGCATATTGGATGATCGCTTCTGTCTCGGTATCTACGCTTGAAGTGGCTTCATCTAAAATCAATATATCAGGATCTTGTACCAATGCTCTTACGAAGGAAATCAATTGTCGTTGGCCCATACTGAGGTTATTACCCCGCTCGGTGATTCTAAATTGATATTGATCTGGCATATTGATAATATATTGATGGGCTCCAATCATTTTTGCAGCTTCAACTACCCTCTCGTCTGAAACGCTATCATCTCTGAGTTTAATATTTTCCATCACTGTGCCATCGAAAAGGAAAACATCTTGTAACACCAAAGACATCCTGTTTCTAAGATGAAGAAGTTCATATTTCTTCGAATCTTGACCACCTATTAATATGGTGCCATCTTGAATCTCGTAATAGCGACCCAGAAGATTTATAATGGTGGTCTTTCCCGAACCGGTAGAACCGACGATGGCGAGTGTCTCCCCTGGATTGATCTTAAAGCTAAGATCTTTGAGTACCGGCTGGCCATCAACGTATTGGAAGTCTACGTTCTTGAATTCTACTCCACCATTGAGTTTTTCGACTTCATTTTTTCCATGGTTGGCGATGAAATCCTTGTTGTCAATGACCTTGTATACTCTGTCTGCAGCGACCAATCCCATTTGAAGTTCATTCAATTTATCAGCAAGCATTCTGATCGGTCTGAATATTCTTTGCAAAAATAGAGGGAAGGCAATAACCGCTCCTGGTGAAATACTGGAATCCCAAATACCTTTTGTACCCCAATAGACGAGTAGTGCCAATGCAATGCTATTTATCAATTCTACAACAGGGAAGAAAATGGCATAATATAGTATGGAGTCAAGGTTTGCTTTTGTGTATTTCTGATTTATTTCTTTGAATTTTTCTCTTTCCTGCTTTTCAGCAGAAAAGATTTGAACGATTCGCATACCGGTAATGCGCTCTTGAAGGAATGCATTCATTTCAGAAATCTGAGTTCTTACTTTTTGATATGCTTTCTTCACCTTCTCTTTAAAGATATAGGTGGCAACAATCAAAAGTGGCACAGTAAGCAAAAAGATCATTGTCAACCTCCAGCTTACATAAAACATGGTTCCTAGTAAGGTGAATACACCAATGATTTCTGCAATAATTGTTATGGAACCCTGTTCAAAGATTCTTTTTATGGCTTCAACATCATTGACTATACGGGTTGTGACTGTACCAATGGGTGTATTATCAAAGAATCTCAACTGTAATCTGCTGAGGTGGCTAAACATTTTAACCCTGAAGTCTTTGATAATTGATTGACCTAGAAGGGCTGTATTGTAAATAAATTGGTATCTGGTCAATGCATTTAGTACCGAGACCCCAATATAGATGATGGACATTGTTTTGAGACCGTCTAAATCCCCATTGAAAATATTATTATCAACGATAACAGAAATCAGGTAAGGTCGCAAGGCTGTAATAGGAGCAAGGACCAATGCGAGGAATGCACACCAGATGAAGAGCCTTTTGTATGGTAAGCCCATTTTGAGTACCCTTGCCAATAATGCTAAATCTAAGCTTTGTTTCTTTTGCTCCATCTCGATGCCGTAAAGATAATAACACGAATGACTTGATTATGTTATGGGAATGATGGGAATGATACCTTAATGACCCTTATCTCCTTAATGTTTAAAAAAGGGAAGTAACTTTTGATTTAGAAGCCGCTTACATCAAAACTGAAGTAATCTGTATGCTCAATTCTCAAAAATGACTTTGGTTAGTAAAAAGAGATCTAAATTAATTTTACCATTAAGACAATAAGAAAGAATATCACAAGAAGAAGCATTGGCTAAATA
>JAHDDD010000230.1 GCA_020629535.1 Saprospiraceae bacterium | reverse complement strand
TGTCATTGAAAATTACGACAGCTGCGCAACTCACAAATATTCCGACAAAAGAATACAACATCATGGTGCCAGGTAATCCTATGAATTGCCCCCAGACTTGTTCTCTTTGTGTGGAGGCATACCGTGTGATGTCAGCAATGCTCAATGACATGGTTGCCCAAAATCCTACCATGATCGTTAGCCAAAGTATGTATTTCCAAAGTCGTGAGCCTGTGCTGGAATTATTTATCTGTTTGACTGAAACATCGGCTTCTCTTGAAAGTTGATAATCGCTGCCGATCTTTTTTCTTAATTGAATGCTTGTGTTTGCATCAACAGAATTGAATGGAATAACATTGGACTTTAAAGGTGTCCATTCTCTTACTGTGCCATCGACGGTAAGCCTGTATTCGTCGGCTTTTATGTTTCCATCTTTGTCCATGGCTGGATTGATGAACAATTGGATTTTGTCTCCAGAATCGTCGATATATGGAGCAGCCGTAAATTTACTTTGATTCAAAACATTGCTAAATCCACCACCATTCATCGCACCCCAACCGATGAGGACCAATCCCATGATAACCAAAATGGGGGCAGAGTATTGCTCCAGGAATTTGATGCTTTCCGTTCCTTTCCAAATGAAGTACATGTTGATGATCCAGAAAATGCCAAAGCCCACAAATTTTCCGAAAGTGAGACCATCTACAATGGGCGTTCCAGTCAATGCACAATAGATCGCATATACAGCCAAACCGCCAATCCATGTTTGAATGCCAAACCAACCACAGGCTACCAGTGCCCTTATGATCGAAGGAAGGTGAATTCCATATATTCCAAATGATGATCTTCCGATGACTGGGAAGGGGATACCATATTTCACTCCAGCATGTCCATTCAGCACCATGGGTACGGTGATGATGATATTTGCAAGACCTATAATGATCAAGGATTCGACCCAGGTCATTCCATCACCAATCATGTAAGAAGCCAGTAGATAGGTCGGAATACACACAGCCATTCCAACCCACAATGCGGCCAATGACCACATAGACCAAGTTCGTTCATTGGGAGGAACGGGTGCAAGGTCTTCACTATATAGATCGGAGTGGGAGAGATCTTCCCTTAATTGAACAATGTCTTCACTCATGAACCAGTGTAATATTCGTCTGCGATTTCCAATGCTTTTGAGATGATATCAAATCCCTCATCAATCTGTGCCTTTGTCACATTCAATGGAGGAGCGATAAAAATGAAATTCCATTTCACGAAAGTGAACATACCCAATTCGCGTATACGTTTGGCGATTTTATATGTTGCTTCGCTTTCAGAAGGCTTTGCATTCCAGGGCGTAATGGGCTCCTTGGTTTTTCGGTCCTTGACCAATTCGATACAACCCAAAAGTCCAGTATTTCTGAAATCACCTATTGATGGATGTTTGTCTTTCAGTCCTTCAACGACTTGTTCAACATATTTGCCCATGATGGCGGCGTTGTCGACAAGACTTTGTTCTTGCATGATCTTCAAATTTTCCAAGCCTGCAGCGCAAGAGACCGCATGAGCAGAATAGGTGAGACCAATGGTCAAATGGTTTTCATTGAAATGCTCTGCAATTTTATCTGTAACAATGGTTCCACCCAATGGAAGATAGCCAGAAGTCAAACCCTTAGCCATTGCCATAATATCTGGCGTAACGTTATGGTTGTCTATGCCAAACCATTTTCCAGTTCGACCAAAGCCACTCATCACTTCATCGCATATAAGTAGTATGCCGTATTTGTCAGCAATTTTTCTTAAGCCTTGCCAATAATTTGGGGGATATTTGATGCATCCTGATGAACCCGATTCTCCTTCCATTAAGATGGCGGCGACACTGTTTGGATTCTCGTATTTTATGATGTTTTCCAAGTTGCGCAATGCCATTTCTCCACATTCTTCCATCGAGTTTGTGCCCCAAGGGCAGCGATAAAAGTATGGATTTTCAACATGTACAAAATGAGGTGCTGCATATCGATCTACCGCATGTTTTCTTGGATCACCACCAGCCGCCATCGCACCGTACGTCGCTCCGTGATATGAACGGTATTGGGTGATTATTTTAGATCTGCCTGAATAGATTCTTGCAACTTTGATTGCATTTTCAATGGCATCTGCTCCACCCAACGTGAAGAAAGTTTTGGTGAGATTGCCTGGAGTGATTTCAGCAAGCTTCTCTCCCAGATCTCCACGCACCTGAGTGGTAGCACCAGGGTAAACGAAACTTAATTCTTTCATCTGCCTGACAACAGCATCTGTAATTCTTTGGTTGCCATGACCGATGTTTACATTCATCAGTTGGGAGGAAAAATCAATGTACTTTTTGCCATCTCTGTCCCACAAATAAACTCCTTCTGCTTTTTCAAGATTAAGGGGAGAGAGTCCTCCTTGTTTACTCCAAGAGAATAAAGTGAAGGCTTTGTTTTGTTCTACGATTTGTTGATGTTGTGATAAGACTTCCATATCAACGTGCAATTTTTATTTTGAGAATTAAGACATCCAGTCTCGTTTATCTTCAGGATTCCACTTGGTTGTTGTTTTCTTGTTTTGTGTCCAAAACTCGACTGAACTTTTTCCTGTGATATCACTTACGCCAAATTTTGATTCATTCCATCCACCAAAAGAGAAGGGTTCTCTTGGCACGGGAACGCCAATATTTACCCCGACCATTCCGGCACTCGCTTTGTCGATGACCTTTTTAGCTAGGCCACCATCCTGGGTGAAGACCGCAGCAGCATTTCCATAATTAGAACTGTTTTCAATTTTTATGGCTTCATCCAAGTCTTTGGCTCGAATGATGGAGATGACAGGACCGAAGATTTCTTCTTGAGCAACAGCCATTTCGGGCTTTACATAGTCTATGATCGTTGGACCGACATAAAAACCATCTTCCTTTCCTTCAACAATGGCATTTCTACCATCAACCAAGATTTTGGCTCCTCGTGCTTCTGCCTCTGAAATGTATTTTTCGATTCTTTCTTTTGCTTCTTTTGAAATGACAGAACCAAGATTTTTACCTGGTACAATTTCTTTTGCTTCTAAGACCATTTTATCAATGATGTGTTGCACTTTATCGACACCAACCATAACGGAAGCAGCCATGCATCTTTGACCAGCACATCCTGCCATTGAGGCAACGACATTGTTGGCTGTCATATCAACATTTGCATCAGGTAAGACCAATAAGTGGTTTTTTGCTCCACCTAAGGCGACGCATCTTTGTAGATTTGAAGTGGCTCGCTTATAAACGATTTTTGCGACTCTTGTTGATCCGACAAACGAAGTAGCTTTGATTTCAGGATGGTCGCAAATGGCTTCAACTACTTCTTTGCCACCATTGACAACATTAAATACCCCGTCTGGAAGACCGGCTTCTTTTAATAATTCTGCCATACGTACGGCACTCAATGGTACCAATTCCGATGGTTTTAATACCAAAGTATTTCCTAAGACAAGGGCATTAGGAACAGTCCAGTGGGGGACCATATTTGGGAAGTTGAACGGAGTGATACACGCCACAACACCCAACGGTTTTCTTTCAATTCGACATTCGACACCTTTGCTAACTTCTTGTATTTCGTTGGTGACAATTTGAGGCATAGAGACTGTGAACTCGCAAAGTTCAATGCTCTTGTTTACTTCGGCCATTGATTCATCAAAGGTCTTTCCATTTTCTTGTTGGACCAATGCCGCCAATTCGTCCTTGTTGTCTTCAAGCAGCTGCCTGTATCTAAAAAATATCTGAACTCGCTCCTTCAAAGTCATGTCTGACCAAGATGGAAACGCAGCTCTCGCAGCTTGTACAGCGGAATCAACTTCTTCCTTACCACTCATAGGAATGGTTGAAATGACAGAACCATCGACAGGGCTCAATACATCCATCGAAGGCTGTCCGTTTCTGTCAAATTGTCCATTGATGAAATTTTGTACTGGTGGGTGGGCTTTGATTGCAGTCATAGTATTGGATTCTTTATATTAGAAATAAATGCAATATGTATTCCAAATTTAATGGCTAAGTTTTACAAATTAGGAATATTTCATGAAATGTTTCCTTTATGTCTAACATCGTTATTGATGTTGGGCAATGATCTTTCCTTTTGAGTTGCTGAAAAATCCTGTTCGTCAGAAAAGACTAGAGAAAACGAATCTTTGATCTTTTATTGCATGCAAATTCAAATTAAAGCGCATGATTAAAAACAAAGCAGCACTTTACTTAACTATTTTTTTCCTTGGATTCATAGCACTCACATTTTATTCAAGCTTTATAGAGCACAATGGCGAATTTTATTTCAATCGAGGAATGAAGATTGTCCATCAAAGTCGGATAGAGATGGTGGAAAAATGCGAGCCTGGATCAGTATTCATGATTAAACGACCTGAAGAAGGCACTAACTTGTACAGAATTAAAAGAAAAACGAATGATGGAAAGTATGACATCCAAAAGTACTATTTGGGAGAAATGACTTATATGGTTTCTTCATTTCTGATGCTTGGTTTTTCTGAAGAAGTAAATTTTCAAACCGTTGAGTCAGTCTCTAAGTATGAGCTTTCAGAATTGATCATGACAGCTGAAGAATTTAGTGGTGCTTCAAAATTAGAGTACGAAAACAAGAAAGGCTTGTTTGAATTTTTGGATGACTCCATTTATATATTCATTCTTATCGCAATACTAATTTTGCTTTTGATGTTGATTTTGGAAATTCCAATTTGGATATTAAATAAACTGACAAAACATGGAAGACTGATTGTTTATTTATTGGGTTGCCTTTTTACTATTTATTTCATAAGCAATTTTGTTCATCCAGAGGTATTACTGCCAGCAATCGAAGCAATTAATCAGATGTATTTTAATTGGGGTCGCGGCTTTGTTATGATCTTGCCCTTATTTCTTTTTTATCAATGGGTAAATAAGAACCATTTGTACAAACTTGAAAAGCCTGATGAATATGCAGCCAAGTTTGTAATTATTCTTGTGGGGACCATCTTGTTAAGCTTTGTGTTTTCTATAATTTCAAGATCATTGATTTTTCATGAATCAGACCTAATCGAAATATATCCTTCGTATTTTTCATGGGCTATAGGTTTTGCATTTGCGTTGGGTAATTTACTCTTTGTTGTTGCTAAAGAGGCATGGTTAAACCGTGGCAATAAGCAAAAATTAGATCGTGCTCAGAAACATGCTTTGCAAAAAGATTCGGAATTGAATGCATTGCAATCGAGTGTCAATCCACATTTTTTGTACAATGCCTTAAATTCCATTGCTCAACTTGCGCATAAAGATCCAGACCGGACAAAAAGTATGACCTTGGCATTGTCTGAATTTTATAAATACAATACAAATCGAGAACAAAATCTTTGGTCCACCATCGGAGAAGAAGTTGAGATGATAAAATCATATTTGGAAATAGAAAAAATCAGATTTGAAGACAGGCTTGAATTTAGTTTGAATTTTAATCCAAGTTTAGCAAATGAAAAGATACCTCATTTTCTTGTTCAACCATTGATAGAAAACGCAATCAAGTATGGCTATGAAAAAGAAACAGATAAAATCAAAATTGCATTGGATATAGAGATGAATGAAAAAGGAGTTTTGATTTCAGTTTCAGATGGTGGCGAAAATTTTGATGAGGATATGCAAAAAGGATTTGGATTGAAGAGTGTTTCCCAAAAGTTGAAGTTACTTTACGAAGAAAAACATACCTTGGAATTTCACAATCAACCCAATAAAAAAGTTTTAATCACTCTAGAACATTGATTATGATCAAAGCCATCATCATAGATGACGAAAAATTGGCCAGGGAAGGAATCAGGCAGTTGCTAAATGCAAACCCAAGATCATTTTCAATTCTTGCGGAAGCAAACACTGCCCATGCTGCCATTCAGCAAATAGAAAAACATGTTCCAGAGCTTATTTTTTTGGATATCCAATTGCCAGATATGAGTGGACTGGAAATGCTGGATCATCTATCTTATCAACCAAAGATCATTTTTACAACAGCCTATCAAAAATATGCGATAGAAGCCTTTGAGAAAATGTCCATTGATTATCTGGTGAAGCCTATTACTCAAGATCGCTTTGACAAAGCCATTGAAAAGTTTGAAAAATTCGGAGGAAACGAAAACAAGTCTGATTATAATTCGATAGTGAGGCTTTTAAAAAATTCACATAAAAAGCCAATTAGATCATCATTGCCCATCAAGAAAGAAAATAAAATTTTGTTGATTGATTTTGATGAAATTACCCACTTAAAAGCAGAGGACAAATATGTAAATGTTTGCATTGAAAGTGGAAAATCTTTCCTTACTGAGAAATCATTGACTGAATTAGAAGACAAACTCTCAGAACAATTTATGAGAGTGCACAGGTCTTACATTGTCAATCTTGATAAAATTTTTGAAATAGAAAAATATTTCAAAGGTACGCTGATTCTGACCTTGGACGATAAACAAAAAACAAAACTCAAAACAGGCGAAACATATTCTAGGAAGGTCAAAGAAAAGTTAGGACTGTTTTGAGTTCAAATTTATGAATGAATATTATTCTTTGCTTACCACCAATTTTCGAACACCAGCTTTACCGTTCGAAGATAGAAGTCTGATGAAATAGATTCCATCTTCCAAATTGGAAATATCAATTATATCATCCAATAAACCAGATCTAAACTTTTTTCCAATCGAATTAAAAAGTGCATATTTTATTTCTACACTTTCGTTATGGTATATATGAATCTGATTATTTGCTGGATTGGGAGAAATTACAAAAGGAAGTGCTTCAAGCTCTTTAATTGAGCTCAATAAATCTTCTCCATTACAATCTTCATCAATACCATTGTTTGCAATTTCAACGGCTCCGGGATATGCGTTGACATTGTTGTCGTCACAATCTTCCAAATTGTTAAAGCCATCACCATCTGAATCTGTGACAACTAGGATTTCTGTTT
>JAHDDD010000229.1:6713-6999 GCA_020629535.1 Saprospiraceae bacterium | reverse complement strand
CCAGAACCAGAGTTGGTCCATTGGTCTGGATCGACAAGCGTTGCGTTTTCGAATCTTACCAATTGGCTTTCATTTGCTTCAACCAATTCAGTAATGACCATTGGATCAGCCAATGGAAAATCGATAAGAGGAGGATCGATGGAAGTAGGCACTATTTGGGCGTATCCGTTAAACTGTTCTACAATTCCAGATACTCCGATCAAATCACCTTCTTGCACTTCATAGTCCAGATTTCCCTCTGCTAGAAATACGCCTATTCCGCTTTCATTGTTGTCGCTAATGACAA
>JAHDDD010000229.1:0-6703 GCA_020629535.1 Saprospiraceae bacterium | reverse complement strand
GTAGAAGTAAGTTGCCGTTTTCGTCTTCTTCTCTTATTTCTGCGATGCTTTTTATGTCTTCATAAGGATCGGTTAGACAATTATTGGCAGAACCAGGTGTTCCTAAAACAGAAATAACATCCAAGTCTAGTTCATTTTGTCCCAGACCCCATGAATTTCCGAGGCTTTCATCAAGTTGAGCGTTGCACAATTCGAGTGAAACCCCTTCTGATGACTCAGGAAAATTTTCAGCATTTAGATCAACACTACTCACAGTAGTTCCTTCTTCGTTTATCAAACTAAATGCAGATTCAGTCGAAAAAGTAATTCCTTGCCATTGTTCATTTGATGTGATTCCAGCTGATTGAAGAGCTTGGCTCATGTCATTTGAAGAAAGGAGGAAGAATCCACCTGCAGGGATCATTGCACCAGCTGAAAATGTAATTTCCATTGGGTCAACGAGAGAATTAAAGCTTAATGACCAGTTTTCAATGTTGACATCTTCATCTCCATGGTTAAGCAATTCCAAATATTGGTATTCGGTGCCGGCCGTCGAGTTTAAAAATATTTCGTTTATCGCTACATCTGTGTAGCCTGTATTATCCATTCCGCATGTGGCAGTGTTTGCTCCTAAAGGGGTGGCAAATATTTCTGTTCCATTGATGGATGAGCCTGTGTTGGTATTTGAAAGACCCCAATTTGAAGGATCACTTTCGTCTGCCGATAGATCACAAAGTTCGATAGAGTAGCCATCGCCATTTGCCGCTTCTGGCCAATCAACGCTATTGCCGTATGTGACAGAACTGATCACATTGCCATCAGGATCAGAAATGGCAACTTCTTCTCCACTGTTATTGAGGGCTCCATCTTCCCATTGAATGGCAAGATTTCCAAAGACACTCATGTATGCCTGACTATTGACACAAAGCACTACATATGTGTCTGCTTGCATCAATACTGGCACAGGAAAATTGTATTCAACTCCGGTCATAGAATATCCTTCGAGATTTAAATCTCCTCCAGTATTGTTATAAATTTCAATGTATTTCAGCGAATCAGATCCACTTTCAGGTGGATTATACATTATTTCTGTAATGATCTGAGATTGACATGTAAAGGTTGCAATGCAAAAGAGAAGTGTACATAGTCTTTTCATACGATTGATTTATTGATATAATTAAGGTATTTAGATTGATCAGACTTAAAACTAATTCGTAATATTTGAAATACGAAATAAACGCATCATCTTTTAGCTTAATATCAATTTCAAAGATCAGCGTATCTAATTTTGACTTCTCTTTTAAGTCAAAAGGCGCCGTGTTGAAAAAGTTGTGTAGTAAAATTTAGAAATCTGCTATTTTTTTGAATTGTCTCGCATCCCGATTCTCGGCTCTCGTTTCTATCAATAGATTTTAACCAGGATTAGACATTGCCACAGGAATGATTTGACCATTAAAATAATGATGGCCGCCACTTGAAAAACTATATATATACTGAGCCATTTCTTCGGCTTGGAGTGGGGCAGTATAACCTGGAAATGCAGCCTCCAACATCTCGGTATTTACCGCACCAAGACAAAGACAATTGCAATAAATTTTGTGTTCACTCAATTCGGTAGCAAGGCATTCTGTCAATATTGCCAAAGCTCCTTTACTAGAACTGTATGCACTCAGACCCGGAAACTTGGAAGAACCTTGAAAGCCACCCATGCTACTGATATTAACGATATGAGGATGTTCTGCTTTTTTTAGATTGTCAATGGTGGCTCTAATGAGTTTAGCTGGTCCCAATACATTCACATCGAGCAATGCACTCCAATCAGCATCCGATGTTTCTAAGAATGGCTTGTTGAGTAGGCTTCCTGCATTGTTAATCAAAACATCGAGAGAAACTTCTGGATCAAGCAACGTATCAAGATCTTGGGTTAAATCAAGTTGAATGACGTGAAGATTTTTGGTATCCAATTCTGAAGTCAAGTCTGAAAGCGGTTTTGTATTTCGTGAGACAGCATATACATTCCATCCATTTTTGAGGAACAGTTTGGTCAACTGAAAACCGATACCTCTGCTTGCTCCAGAAATCAAAACATTTTTCATCCTTCTCAATTTTGTGATTGCAAGGTAGGAATTTACATTGGCAACTTAATTTTGAATGGCCTAACTAAAGATTTCAGCAATCATGCATCTTACACTTCCACCGCCATATTTCTCAATGGTCGGAATCTCAAAGTGTAATATCTTATCGTATTTTTCGATCAGCTCAATCTGTTTTTTATTCAATGCATTGTGGGCAGTTGTTGACATGACCAAAAAAGTTTCACCCATATCATTTCTTAACTCAAGCATGTTGCCTGCAAATTGATTCATTTGATCAAACGAAATCTCTAAAATTTCTTTTTCGGTATTTTGCAAGGACCGGATTAAACTGCTTTTTTCTTGCTCATCAGCAATACTGTCGAGACAAACAATGGCCAATTTTTCACCGACGCTCATCATGACATTCGTGTGGTAAATTTCATTTCCATCTTGATCGGTCGCCGTAAAATATACAGGTTGGTAATTCATCAAAATTCCAAACTTGGAAAGCAACTCGATTCTGGTCCTAGGGGAAAGACAAGCATATGCAATTCTGTTCGGACGATCGAATATCATCGAGCCAGTACCTTCAAGATGAAGCCCTTCTTCTGAATAATGATCAAATGTATATCTCTTTTTGTATTGATATTTTTCTTCCAGTTGCTTGATGATGTCTTCTCTTACTTCTTGTCTTCTTTTTGCCGAATACAAAGAGTAGGTGATGATCACTCCATTCTCATGTGTTGAAAACCAATTGTTTGGAAAAACGGCATCTGGTTTTACAGGTTCTTTGGTATCGTCTACGACCATCACGTTAATTCCTGAAGATTGTAGCTTTTCTGCCATGGCATCAAACTCAGAAATCGCTTTTTGGGAAATGTCAGAATCATCTTTTCCATCAGCACTTTGGAAATGGTTGTTTGCAGCTGTCTCTTCATTGTAACCAAAGGCAGCTGGCCTGATCATTAAAACTGTGTTAGTAGTTTGTTTCATTTAGTCAAATCAATTTCAATTCTTCTTCAACAAGGCTTCCGTTTTTAATTTGGTCGCCAATGGCTCGCCAAGATAACTATCTATAAGATGGTGAGCCAGATAAATGACAGGAGTTAACAAAATCGCAACAAGAAATTTATATGAATAGTTGACTGAAGCGATCACAAGCACCCTTACCAAATCCCAATCTGATCCAATATAAAAGGCGATGATCATTACCAAATAACTGTCAATACCCTGAGAAATCAGCGTTGACCCGGTAGCTCTCAACCAGACCTTTTTTTCTCCGGTCCATTGCTTGATCTTCTGGAAAACCAAGACATCAACCAATTGCCCTACCAAAAAAGCAATCAATGAGCCAACAATAATCCATGATCCTTGTCCAAATATTTTTTTAAATGCCAAGTTCATATTGGAAAGGGAGGAGGCTGGATCATCATTTACAACGCCACTTTCAAAGGCCCACCATTCATTCGGCGTAAGCCAAATGGCAAAGAACAAAGCAAAAAATGCATATATCAGCAATATCACAGTCATGAAGCTTAGGAAACGCACACCTTTTAGTCCGTAATATTCATTGATAACATCTGTCATGATAAATACTACCGGCCAGATAAGAACACCAGCAGAAAGGTCAAATCCCAAACCTTCCACCCCAAACAATTCAAAGTCAAGAGGCGCAAATCCTAAGGTCGCTTCGAGCGAGAAAATCTTGACGCCTATCATTTCAGCCACCATTGCATTGGCAACAAAAAATCCTCCTAGAATGAGGAACAATTTATTGGCTTTATTAGATAATACGTTTGACATTTAAGCGAGAGTAAAAACCTAAATTATCATTTTCTAGACAATCTATTGGCTTATAAACCCTAAAACCCTGCGGACACATTTGCCGGCAGGGTTTTAATATTATTATGAGAGTTTCTGTTTAGGGTTTTTGGATATTGCTTTATGGATGGTCAGAATTTCCATTCCAGTCCAACTGCAGCACCTAGAAGACCAATTTTTTGATCAATTGGATTTATCTCACTATTGATTGGATTGAAATGATATTTGAACGAAGCATTGGTGAACAGACCAAGGCTTTTTGTGAGGTTGTATTGAAGTCCAAGGTTGGCAATGGCACTGGTACCAATTTTCCCAACATAATAATTTTCTCCTTCAATCGGTTGATTTTGAGGATCAAGTAACATTCCTTCAAAAGAGAATTTGTAATTATAAAGTAGACCTGCTTCACCAAACCATGAGAGATTTCCGGCCAAAGGTGATTGATAACCAAGCACTACTGGAATATTAAATGAATGATAGGTATTGTACACTTGCCATTTCTTCGACGATATAACTGGTACTTCGACATCGCCATAAATTGTGTCTGTACCAGTCTCAGTAATTATAATCTCAATAGGTTGATTCATCAACGTTTGAAATTCGGTTTGCTGAGTTTCAAAATCAAATCGTTCATTAATTTTATTGTATTCCAGTCCTGCTTTTGCATACCAGTTAGGAGTGAAGGTATACTTTAAAGCTGCTCCTCCTTTTATGACTTCCAGAAAGCTCGAAGAATTATCTCTTGCCAAAAGGTAGTTTTCAAAATCATTGCTTTGGGTGCTTAATTGTTCGAGAACAAAATCGACACCTCCATACACTTGCACTGCCAAGCCACCTTTTTTCTTGGTTGGATCATAACATTCAATGTTGTCTTTGAAGAGTTTCAATCTTCCATCAGATATCAATGGAGTTGATCCGCTGATCTCTAGCAAATCTATATTTTCAAGAGACGATCTTTCGATCAATTCAGATTTCTCTTGTAAATCTTCTTTTAAAATGTTTGAAGAATTTTCATTGTTTGAAATGGACAATTCTGAAGTCAGTTGAGTGGAAACTATGCTTGCATTTTCTGCTGGTAATGTTTCATTGGTTGTTGAATGCACTTTTGTAAACGATTCACGGTCTTCCTCATTATTAGCGATCAATGCTGACGAACCCGAAAATACTTCCAATGGTTGAACATTTGAAGCTGAAGCTTCTTTTTTAACCTCTTTGTCAACTTCATTGTCAATTTCATTATCATAAACAATGGCATTGTTAGATTTCGGGTAAGCGGCTTTATTTTCAAGCACATATGACCCCGTTAATTGATCGGGAGCAGATTTTGTATTTTCATTGACTGTCAATGATGTATCTGATTCGAGGACCGGAGTTTCAGACATGAACCACCCAAAAGTCAACAAAACAATCATAAAAAGAAACAATCCAAGATAATTCAACCATTCCCGACTGTTGTTTTGAATGATAGGTGGTGCCGCCTCCATTTCATCCATTTGTTTTGTTTGGATTCCAGACCAAAGTTCATCTGTGTCAACAGGAGTTTGAAGATGTTCGAGTTTATATTTAAAGATGTCATTCAGCTTATTCTCACCCATGACTCTGAATTTTCAAGTTTAATAATTTTTTTTCTGAGAAGCTGTTTTGCACGAGATAATTGAGATCTCGAAGTCGCTTCTCCAATGCCAAGTTTTTCGCCAATTTCTCGATGGTTGTATCCTTCAATTACATTGAGGTTGAAAATTTGACGATAGCCTTCCGGCAATGTCATTACCAATTTCATCAAGTCGGCTTCTTCTAACTGGCCTGCAATTTTCGGTGCCTTGTGATAGTCACTCAGCTGTTCTGTCAATGGACCTTCATTGCGGATTTTGTCCTTTTTCAATTGTTTTAAACAAACATTGACCGCAATTTTTCGCATCCATCCTTGTAGGGAGCCACGTGTCGGATCATATTGGTGCATGGCTTTAAAAATTCTGATGAACGTGTCTTGCAAGGTGTCTTTGGCTTTGTGTTCATCACCGACATATCTGAGACATATGGAATACAACATCCCAGAGAATTTATTTACCAATTCTCTTTGGCAAGTTTGATCTTGTTGGATGCATCCTTGCACAAGATGTTGTATATCCAGTTTGTCTTTCATAATATCAATCGAAGTCAAGATAGATGTTTTTATTCTAATTTGTATCCGGCATCAATGGTCAAATTGGTTTCTCCACATCCGATGACAAATACTTCTGTTCTTCCAGTCTCTGGATTTGGGTTACTGTCATTTTCATCTGTACTCTGATCAGGATTTACCAATACATAATCTGGATAATTCGATGCGTTAAACTCAACATAATATGATCCAGATTGGACATTGTTAAACAAATAATTTCCAAACATGTCCGTAGAAATTGAGTCTACAAAAGCATTGGTTTCAGCATTAAAAAGTGAGACAAATACTCCTTGAATGGGAGAATCTCCTGCGTCATAGGCATCCGGCGTACCTCCGTCATTATCTAACCATACCTGATTCCCAATGGTAGCTCCCTGTTCTTCAAATATTGAATAAAAATAATTAGCTACACATCCATTGACATCTACAACCACAACTTCATACACACCCGGTGCCAAATTATATAGCTCGTTTCCGGTTTGACCATCTATTGTAACTTCAATAAATTCACCTTCTACGATGATGAATCCATCATCAACATCGCATTCTGAATGCTCAAGTGTAACAGCCGGAGGAATTGGATCAAGCCAAGGAATTTGAAACTCTTGCACGCAAGTGGTACCATTTGAATCAGTTACAGTTACCGAAATAATAGTGGTGTTGAAAA
>JAHDDD010000228.1 GCA_020629535.1 Saprospiraceae bacterium | reverse complement strand
GCATTCTATTAAACATTATGGCATTTAGGGTCATTAAGTAGTGCTCAATTGAGTCCCATGATAAATTTTCTTGCCTGTGGCATCAATAATGGAAATACATATTTGATCCAAGGCAATTGTCTTCTCATAAACCTACTTGAAGCACCATTTCCCGCCAAGGTCATCGTCATGGTATTGATTCGATTGACAGTCTTCTTCAAATATGTTCTCCGAATTTTATCGAAATCATGAAATCTATCATCGTGTATAAGCTGTGCGATGGTAAATGCGTCTTCAATGCCGAGGTTCATTCCTCTCGCTCCGACAGGCGAATGAAGATGTGCCGCGTCACCAATAATTCCAACGCTCTCCGCGGTCAGTTTTGAAGCCATTTTGTGGTGAATGTGAAACGCAGATTCCCATTTAATTTGACCCATTTGAGTGCCATTCGGCAAATGGTCAAGTAGATCATGAAAATTTCCAGCAAGTCGCCATAGGTTTTCCGTTATCCTCAACATAATCATTGCACCTTTTGGGAAAATTCGGATATGGCCTTCGTCAGCATTGAGATCCATTTCAAGCTCTATATCATATAATTTCCATTCATTGGAATAACTAAATCCATCCATCTCAATACCTGCCTGATCTCTTACTTTACTCCCTGCTCCATCTGCACCAATTAGAAAATCAAATTTTCCTGAGTGATTCCCCGCATCAACATATACACCTTTTGAGTTAGCTTCCATTTTGAATGATTCAAAGGGAACTCCATAATGCAAATTGATTCCTTTTTTTAGACATGCTTCACTTAGGATCTGCTCTGATTCGTGCTGAGAAAGCATGAGCATAAAAGGATATTTATGTTTGATTCTATTCAGGTTATTTACAAACAACAAAGTATCATTATACCAGAGGTTTATCCGGTCCATTCGTCTACCTCTTTCGAGGAATGTTTTGGTAAGATGGAGAGGTTCAAGGAGTTCGAGGGTTCTAGGATTTACGCCCAATGCTTTTGAATAAAGAGAGATATCATTCTTCTTATCAACTATGGTGCAATCGATACCTTGCTGGTTGAGAAACAATGCTGTGGCTAGTCCCGAAGGACCAGCTCCAGCAATGAATATTTTTTTCTTGGTCAATGTATTTTTAAGAAAGGGCGATGCCCTTTTCACTTAGTTTCGATGAAAGATCTTCAGGATTTGTAAAATGAATACCATTGATGCCCAACTCTTCTCCACCTTTGATATTTCGCAAGCTGTCATCAATGAAGATACAATCTTCAGGTTTCATATCAAATCGATCCAATAATGTATTGTAAATTTTCGGATCGGGCTTTTTGCATTTTTCTTCGCCTGACATCACAACACCTTCAAACCAGCCTAAAAAATCATATCGTTCTAAGGCGAATGGAAAAGTTTCTGCAGACCAATTGGTCAATGCCACCACGCGAAAATTTGGATTGTAAATGGTTTGTTTTAATATATCAACGGTTCCCTGTATAGGTCCGTCCAACATTTCGATCCATCGGCCATAATAGGCTGAGATTTCTGTTTCATATTCAGGATATTTGTCTACAAGAATTTTTGTAGCCTCGGTCAATGGTCTTCCTGCATCTTGTTGCTCATTCCAATCCATATCGCAGATATTCTCCAAAAACCAATCGATCTTTTCTTCCGAATCGAATATTTTGCGGTAGAGGTATCTTGGGTTCCAGTCTATGAGCACTCCCCCGAGATCGAATATGATGTTTTTATACATGTTAAGATAAAATCTCGATGTTCAAAATTTCATCTCCTTGTCGGATATCATTGACTGTTTCCTGGTCTGATTCTCCTTTGATTTTACCAAATACGGTATGATTTCCATCGAGCCAAGGTGTCTCTACATGGGTGATGAAAAACTGACTTCCATTTGTACCGGGCCCAGCGTTGGCCATTGATAATATACCAGGACCATCGTGTTTTAAATCATCATGAAATTCATCTGCAAACTTGTATCCTGGTCCACCAGTACCTGTTCCAAGTGGGCAACCTCCTTGAATCATAAAATCAGTTATTACTCTATGAAAGCTAAGTCCATCATAATAACCGGCTTTGGCTAACTCCAAAAAATTGGTCGTAGTCAAAGGTGTTTGGGGAGCAAACAGCGTGAGATTAATGTCTCCTTTGTTTGTATGAATGCATATATCAATGTTGTTTTCATAGCTCGCAGAATGCATCAACATTTGTATTTCTGCCAAATCAATTTTATCCTGTGCTGACATGTTTATTTTTTTTGCGAATGTAAGGAGAATATAATTTATCGAAGGAGCGAGGTCGGGATTGAGCGATTGAGCGAGAAATTCCATTCCAATTATTCAATCATTCAAAATCATTCCATCATTCCCATCATTCCACATCATTCCACCACAAACTTCTGTATGTAGGATCTCCGATTCGTCTTAATTTCTGTGAAATATATTCCAGAATTTAGATACTCAATATTCATTTTAGCGAAAGGTTCAGAAAATCTGTTCTTTTGTATCATTCTACCTTCAAAGTCTTTGATTATTATTTGTTCTATAATTTCGTTTTGATTTGGTGCTTGGATGTGGAGCCAATCGCTGGTTGGATTGGGATACAAAATGACACTGGCAGGCAAGGCGAGATTATTTGTTGCTGTGCTTAACAATTCGGGATCAAGGATGATGTCTTCATCGCCTTCCTGATAATTTGAATAAATAAAAAAGGTGAGCATCATCTCATCTGTGGTAGAAAATCCTGCACCAACATCGATGGGTGGAAAATTCGGATTGTCATGATTATTGACGGTATTATCGTATGTGCCCTCAGTTTTAAAAACCGATCCTGCAGGGAATTTCTGCATTTTCTGAAAAGTGTAATACTTCTGCCAGTGAAAATCCCATTGAGGAATATCAATCAATGGAATGGAATCTCCCACTGGTGTCTCCATCCATACTTTGTAAGAATTACCTAGCAGGTGCATATGAGGACAAATGGAAATCAATGAAAGATCTTGTCCGAATGGTTCTGTTATTTGATGAAAGACGGCTCTTTGATTGGCAGGAATGAATAGGGGTCCATCAATTAAGACTGGCGAGGTTTGACCGATTAGCCAGCCTGCACGGATTTCACGGATGGGCGTATTGGTTGGGTCTGCGAACTTGAGGTTCATCTTTGTGTTATCTACCTTGCCTTTGCCTCCAGGACCATAGTGAATTTCAAACACGAAATCAGTACCAGGCTCGACAGGTATGCCCCAGCCTTCTGGATACTGAGCGATATTCGCTCCGGGCTGCCAAGCATTGACGTAATAACTGTTGTTTGGAAACCCAACGCTAGAATTAAACCCAGACAAGGTATCCTGCATGTCCAATTCTATATTTGTGCCGGTAGCATCAAGAAATAAATCTGCATGGTGCACTTCCTGATCCAATCCGACCTGGACCTCAATGGCACTGATGTAAATCGTCTCTTCAAAAGGATTCTCAATGACAAACCAGCGATACTCGTCAATATCTCGCTGCAGCTCGTATGGTTCAATCTCTAAGACATGATCAATCCGGTCCAAGAGAGAACCCGATGGTGAGTATACAGGGGGAGCAGGTTCTTCAGTTTGGTCTCCATAAAAGAAACCCTGATCCACCCATTGATTGATGGATTCAATTTCATCTTCTGACAACACAGCCTCTCCAACAAAGTGACGGTAAGAAGGATCAGCAGGCCATGGTGGCATCTCCTTTTCTAAAACCGCATTGCGAACCTGAAAACCAAGATTCTTGACATCATCATAACTCATCAAATCAAAACCACCAATAGCGCCTTCGTGGTGACATGAACTACAGTGTTTATAAATAATTGGAGCAATGTCTTTTGTCCAACTAACTTCTTGAGATTGCAGATGACAAGTCAACAAAAACAAGAACGAAGTTATGTAGCTAACTCTTTGAAGCATATCGAAAGTTACAAAAAAATCAACTTCACTTAACTAACTTTGTTTTCAAAATAGCAAATGAAAAACATCATTGATCAACGAATCAAAGATTTCATTGACAGATCGGTATTGTGTTGGTTGGCTACATCCAATCTTGATGGACAGCCCAATGTGTCTCCAAAAGAAATGTTTTATCATTATAAAGATGATTACATTATCATTCCTAATATAGCTTCTCCAAATACGCTGAAAAATATAAAAGCCAATTCAAAAGTGTGTCTAAGCTTTGTGGATATTTTTCTACAGAAGGGATATCAATTGAAAGGAAATGCGGAAATCATCAACAAATCAGATGCTGAGTTTGGAAACATGGCTGAGATATTTGAGAAGGTTTTGAAAGGCAAATTTCCATATGCACAGATTTTTAAAATCAAAGTAGAATCTGCAAAGGAAATTCTTGCTCCCACCTATATGCTTTATCCTGAGACATCTGAAGAAGATCAGATTGAGGCGGCCAAACGCACTTATGGTTTGAGCTAACACATTAACAACGTAGCTTGTATGTGTTTTTATTGGCTACATAATTCAATCAATGCTGCCGGAATCTGCTTTTCTGATTCGGCATCTAAGAAGATGTCGATTTCGACTTCCTGCTCAAATTCTAGTTGCACAAATCTTTCGAGGTAGTTTCCTTGTTCACTTAGTTGAAAATCAAAAACATCATCTTCGACCGTGTATACAACTTCAGTCCCTACAAAATCCTCAATCAAATATTCTGGGATGATTTCCAGGCACCAGACCATACAATCTTCCGGGTTAGGCGAATCACAATTCTTGGCTGCTCTTTTCACCCATTCTTTATCTCCGTCCAATTTCTGATAATGTATGAATTCACTGACTGTATGTGTATGCGTCAAAAATGAATTGTATTCAATGGACTTAAATTCTTGAGATGCTTCTGAGAAATAACAATATTCCTGATCTTCTTCAATTTTCATTGGTTCCACTTCTTTCCATTCCACAAGAAGATTCTCAAGAAATTGGATGTCTTCATTAAAAGAAGTTTGATTTTCAGAATTCGAATCGAGTTTTATCTTTTCAATTTCATTTTCTAAATCTGCAATGTATATTTCTTTTATTTGCTCATTTAAAGTGAATACATTTTGAGGACCAACGAAAATATCATTGCTCGTTTCTGAAATATACACTTGAGAAAAAAGTCCTTGACTAAACAAATAGAAGAAAGCGAAACAAATGAAAAATTTTCTCATAATATAAAAATATAGAATCTCCTCTAAAATAATTATTATGGGCCAACTTAGGAATCAAAGCAGCATTGACAGCAATCACAACATTCATCGCAAATACAACACTCATCCCAATAAGATGATGAATTCTCCTTTTTCTCATCTTTTTCTTTTGGGTCTTTCTTCAGATCTGTAGAACGCAACTTTTCAAGCATTGCCAAATAGCGTGTCTTGATTATTGTTGAAATATTTAAGCTTGAAAAACTTTCCATCAGTCGATTAACATTGAGTTGGATGTTTTCATCAATGTCTTTCTGATTAATTGAACCATTCATCCTCAATGGATTAAAATTATTATTTAGCATATCTTGTTCTAAATCATATTTTGCATCTGCGCAATAGACAATTTCGCCCAGGGACTTGCCAATGATTTTGAGCTTTGCTATTTCAGATTGTGGGAGATTAATCAGATTTCCACCAAATTCAAAAACAGTTTTGGTTATTTGAGAAGTTGGATGAGTATAGCTTAATAAAGACAAATTGAGTTTATGCTCATTCTGAAAATTTAGTTCAATCCAATCTTCTACTTTTTTCATTGGGAATCCAAAGCTGATAAGTTCAATTCTGGATTTCCGGAAGGCATTTCCGTAAAGTAATCCTAGTGTTTTCCAGTTTAATTTTTTTAAATCTCTTGAGTCAATGATATTGTCTTTTATTTTGATCGACGCCAAGAAAACATTGATGGCTGAAACATATCTGAACACAATAGGAATTGCAGATTTTTCAGGCAAATTCCAACATGATTTTTCCCAATATGCTTGGGCGTGATCAATTTCCTTTGAAAATCCATTTAAGATTGCTGCAAGAAAACTTACATCATTATTAAGAAAAAGTCTGGACTTTTGACCATACAGTGAACCCATACTTTTGCAAGTTCCACAATAACTAAATCTATGACTTTCAATGCCCAAGGAATTCTTGCACAGATTTTGTTTCATTAATCCAAACATAAAATATAACTTTTGGCCGTATGCGTCAATATAATGCTTTTGTTTACAAGCTTACAGAACTTTAACATCCTGACCGCTATTCTTATTGCATAAATTCTTTGGGATATTTTACCATTCCGCTTACACCAGCCAGTCCGTTTTTGACAAGTTCGATGACCATGCAATTTTCTTTTGGCGCGTCATAGGGCAATGCTATGTTATATCTATCTGCTCTTTGATAACCAAATTTTGGATAGTAGTCTTTGTGACCTAGAAGAACAATTGATTTATAACCTAATGCTTTCGCCTTATGGTGAGATGCAATGATTAGTTTTCCACCAATGCCGTTGCCTTGAAATTTTGGAAGGACAGACACCGGAGCAAGCGCAAGAGAATCAAATGAATGTTGACCATCATTGATCTTCAATCTTGTAAGTAAAATATGGCCAACAATTTTCCCATCTATTACAGCAACCAAAGATAATTCAGGAATAAATGCATCTGATTTTCTTAACCGCTCTACCAAAAACTGTTCTTGGTGGTCACTGTATTTTTCAGCAGTAAAAGCTGCCTCAATCAGGTCAAAGACATGTTTGTGATCATTGATATTTTCTTGTCTAATCTTCATTCTGATTGATACCATTAATTTGTCAATTAATAATTATTCATATGGAATTGAAAATTTTGAGCTTAATATAAACAAGTTACAACCTCTATTTGGAACCAAGCTAAAAGAAGTATAGCCTTCCCGATTTGGTCCCGATATTCGGGATAAATTAGGTGTGGGAGCCAGCCTTGGAGGGCCGCTTTAAATCGGGATGATTTTTTGGTTTCGTTTTTCATCTAGGAAA
>JAHDDD010000227.1:5387-7005 GCA_020629535.1 Saprospiraceae bacterium | reverse complement strand
ATTGATCCTATCGAATGTGACGGGAATGGCACCTACACCCTAGCTCTCAATTTTGAATACTCAGGAACTACAAATGACTTCTTTGATGTCTATGCTCAAGATGAGTATTTAGGTTTTTTCAACTTTGCAGACCTTCCTGTGATCATCAATAATTTCCCCGAAAGAGAGGTGGAGTACGATATCATTACCATCTGTGAAAATGACAATGAATCTTGTTGCACGGTACATGAATTTATGGGACTGGATTGCACTGAGATGGATGAAGAATGTGTGCTTGAAGACTTCTTCCTTGAAGCAAGTGATTGCAATGATGAGAATGAGGTATTTATTGATTTCTTATTGGATGTATCAGGACAAGCAGGAACTGGTTTCACCCTTTTAATTAACGAAGAAGAATTCGGAAGCTTTGAATATGGTGAGACTTTCTACTCTGTGGGCCCATTGCTCGCTGATTGTGAAACCTTATATTCCTTCTTCCTTGTCGATAATGAATACGAGTCATGTTTCGTACTTTTTGACTTCGATCAACCATTGTGTTGCGAAGATTTGGCTTGTGAAATTGGCGACATAGTCGTTGACGGTGTGGAATGTGTGAATGAGTCAACACTTCAAATGTTTATAAACTTTGAAGCCATCAACCCAGCAAGTAACTCTTTCGACGTATACGCCTTCAATGAATTACTTGGAACATTCGGATATGATGAGTTACCAATATTTATTGATAATTTTCCAACAGGACAAACTTTGGCAGGTACATTAAGCATATGTGACTCAGAAAATCAATTCTGTTGCAATGCCTTACAGTTTGAAGAACCAGATTGCACATTGAGTATTGATGATCTCAAATTTGAAGGTGTCGAAATTTACATGGATCATGAAAATATAACCATTAAAAATCCATCTAATATTGAGTTGAACAGTTTGAGAATTTTAAATGTCAATGGCCAACTCATTTCAAGGATAAACATTTACGAACCTGCTCCATTGATCACTATACCTCAAACGCATACACTTATCAACGGAGTTTATTTCTTGGTACTGGAGAGTGATTTACATTCAAAAACCTTTAAATCAGCAATCATAAGATGATATGGGCAGTAAAACCAAATCTTGAAGCCATCAATGAATTCCAACGGAATACATTGGTGGAGCATCTAGATATAAAACTATCCGATGTTGGAGATGATTTCCTTGAAGCGACCATGCCGGTAGATTCGAGAACGAAACAACCTATGGGACTTCTTCACGGAGGGGCCTCTGCCGCCCTTGCTGAGACTGTAGGAAGTATAGCTTCTTTTTTGGTTGTGGGAGATACTGCAACCTCTGTAGTTGGCCTTGAACTAAATAGCAATCATCTGAATTCTGTCCGGTCCGGTCTTGTGACTGCCCGAGCTACACCCATCAAAATCGGAAGAACCATTCATGTTTGGGAAATCAACATTAAAGATGATAATGGCACATTGGCCTGTCGATCGAGATTGACTATGATGGTGAAGAGGTAATTTGGGTAATTAGTGAGCTGGTGAGCTAATGAGCTGGTGAGTTAGTGAGCTAATGAGCTGGTGAGCTAATGAGCTAATGAGCTAATGTGTCCGGCTGTTTAATGATTCGGGGTAAT
>JAHDDD010000227.1:0-5287 GCA_020629535.1 Saprospiraceae bacterium | reverse complement strand
TGAGCTAATGAGCTAATGAGCTAATGTGTCCGGCTGTTTAATGATTCGGGGTAATTGGCTAATCGCCACATTGACAAATTGACCATTTCACACTGTAAAAAGCAATAATTAGGTTATTTTCGTGCGTCTTTAATTTAGCAATTAAAATTTAGCACATGAGAACACCACTACTCTTTATCCTTTCATTTATTTCATTGAGTCTTTTTGCACAACCGAACCTCAATTTGGAGATTGTTGCAAACCTGCAATTTGGCGAACAAGGAAATGATATTTGGGGATATGTAGACGATACAGGCCTTGAATATGCGATTATGGGTACTGCAAATACCACACGTATATTTTCATTAGAAGATCCTTCAAATCCGACAGAAAGAGCTGTAATACCTGGATCAAATACTACATGGAGAGACATAAAATCATCTGGTAACTTCCTCTATGTTACAGCAGACGCTGTCCCTGATGGCTTATTGATCATTGATATGAGTGAAGCTCCAGAAACTATAAATTATGAATATTTCACGCCTGATCTTGTGGTTGATGGTAGCACCTATACCTTAGGGGCTTGTCACAACATTTATGCAAACGGGGATGGGTATATTTATCTTGCTGGTTGCAGTGTAGGACAAGGAGGCGTTTTGATTATGGATGTTCAAAATGATCCTTGGAACCCAGAATTGGTTGGGTACACAAATCAAGATTATGCACACGACACATACGTGCAGGGTGACTTTCTATATAACTCAGAAATCTATGCAGGAGAATTTGTCATCTATGATATCACAGATAGAACCAATCCACAGAGATTGGGCTCACATCAAACAACAATGTTTTTTACGCACAATGCTTGGGCATCAGAAGATGGAAATGTCTTGTATACAACGGATGAAAGAGGCAATGCATATGTAGATTCATATGATATTTCGGATCCGAATAACCCAAGGAGACTTGATTCCTTCCAACCTCTTGAAACAGCCGGTCGAGGAGTTATTCCGCACAATACGCATGTTCTTGATGGATTTCTGTGGACTTCATGGTATACTGATGGAGTAGTAATCATTGATGGTAACAAGCCAGACAACCTGATCAAAGTTGGAGCTTACGACACTTTTGATGGACCAGATGGCGGGTTTTCTGGATGTTGGGGAGCCTATCCTTATCTCCCTTCAGGATTGTTGTTGACATCTGATATGCAAACTGGTTTTTACATTTTCTCTCCCAACATTCAAAGAGCAGCCTATTTGGAAGGAACAGTTGTAGATGCAGAAACAGGTGCACCAATCACGAATGCAAACGTTGAGATTTTATCAGATCAATTGGCTGAAGCTAATTCTAATGCAGCAGGAGAATTTAAAACAGGACTTGCTACTGCTGGTGATTATCAGATTGCTGCTTCACACCCTGATTATTTTGATGCAAGTATCAATGCCACATTGGTCAATGGAGAAGTTACAAACGTGGTCATTGAGATGGAAAAAAGACCAGTTGTTTTGTTTAGCGGCTCTGTAGTCAAAGATGAAAACGGAGATCCTATTTCAAACGCAAGCATTCTATTGATAAGCGAAAATAGAGAAGTGGAAGTCATTGCAGATGAAGCTGGTAGCTTCGCCATGGAAATCGTAGGTGGAGAAACCTTTGAAGGATTTGCTGGAGCTTGGGGATACAACGAGGCTTTTATCAGCAATATAGACCCTGTCGAAACAGGCGTTGTAGAATTTAGACTTAAAAGTGGATACAAAGATGACTTTGTTATCGACCAAGGTTGGATTGCCGGTGGAAACGCTGTATCTGGAAATTGGGAAAGAGGAGAGCCTATTGGAACCTATGGTCAGGGCGGGTTTGCAGTTGCTCCAGAAGAAGATGTACAAACTGATCTTGGTGACAAATGCTGGGTCACAGAAAATGCCGATGTAGGACCATTTGATGCAGATGTAGATGATGGAGTCACAGACTTTATCAGCCAACCAATGGATCTTACAGGCATGATGAATCCGATCATTGAATTTCAATACTGGTTCGTAAACTTTGGTGGCTTTAGTGATCCAGATGATGCACTTACAGTATATTTAATTGATCACAATTCAGGTCAAGAATCAAGGGTAGCGAATATTGATGAACAATCTGCAGATTGGGCTCCATTCTTTGTTCAACCTGCATCTTCACTCGATGATCTAAGCAACTTCTCAATCAGATTTGAAACCAGTGACTTAGAATCTGGTCATGTGGTGGAAGCAGCTGTTGATGCATTTATCGTGTACGAAGGCACTGTTTCTAATGCTAATTTGGTAGAAGATGATTTCCAAATTGTGCCGAATCCATTCTATGATCAAATCACGATCCAACATAACTCTGAAGAGCTTACAAGTTACTTGATAAGAAACATACATGGCCAAACCGTTAAATACGGAAGCATTGACAATGGAATTATATCTACTTCTGAATTGACAAGTGGGATGTATTTTATTCAATTGAATGGCGAAAACGGAATTACAGTTGCACAAAGAATTGTGAAACACTAATTCTGCTTGGTTCCTATCTTACAAGGATAGAGAAAAGTAAATTAAAAAAGCAGCGCTTGAATCAAGCGCTGCTTTTTTAATTGAAACGATATTTATTATGATTTATCATCATCCAAAAACTCTTCTGTGAAATGCTGCTGTGCTTTCGCAGCATTAAACTTCTTTGCATTGTATTCTTCAGATTTACCTTTGGGAATAGACAATGATTCCCATTTTTCATCTTGAATCAATCTGGCTAGATACACTATCTGACCCACATGATAAGCATAATGTCCTAATTGGCGATTGATGGCTTCAGCGATTGTATGACCTTGATTCCTAATGTACACTATCTCGTTTAAATCATCATCAGTGATGGGTGCCAAGGCATCAAACAATGTAGTCCACCCTTTCTCCCAATAATCAATGATGGCTTCTCTTGATGTCAAATCATTTTCGAATTCTGATTCCCTATTTCTCCACTCTTTTTCACCATCAGAAGATCTGAAATCGGTCCATCGAGAAAGCATATTGCCAGCCATGTGCTTGGCAATAACGGCAAGGCTGTTTGAAGCTTCATTGGGTTTCCAATTTAATTGCTCATCTGAGACTTGGGCAAATGATTTATCACCCAATGATTTGTAATAGCGGAATAAATTACGGACATTTTCAATCCAGTCTTGCATGAAGTAATTTAAGAAAATAACAAGGTCAATAGATCAAATGTTACACATAAACTATTCTTCTTCAAGAAAAGCATGTAACGGCTTGTTTCGAAAATCTTCTTCAGATCTTGGATTCAGCTTTTTCTTTCGTTTAATCTTTTGAGGAGCCTTGTCTTTGTATTCAACATCGAAGGTTTTTCCTTTTTTTCTGAACTTTTTGAGTTTATCAGCCATGATTGTTTACTTGGACTAAATAAAAATGATTATGTATAGAAGAAAAGTTATGAAAGCATGCACCTTTAGGAAAGGCAGATAAAATGTGCATATGTTTTTTAAAGTCTTATTCAAAATGTTAATCTGTACATTTCGAAATCACTATTATTACAAATATATTATATCTGATAATATGAATAATAATTGCGAAGCAAAAAAATAATTATTCGTTTAATAAATGACAACCACAGAACTCAAAGAACTCTGGATCGGAGACTTCATCAAAGTCCTGGCATCCAATCAAATTGGCAGATTTACTGGCATTGCACCAGATATGAAAGCTCGCGTTGAGCTCAAAGGCCATATTCTTGAATTCGAAGCATCAGAAATTATTTTAGTAGATGACCCACAAGTAGAAATCGAGGAAGAAGAACAATTTCAAAAGAAAACTCCAAAAATAGAACCGATCCAATTTAACTCCTTGGAATCAATTGACTTACACATAGAAAAACTTTCATCTAATCATACTACCTTACGTGCTGAAAGGATACTTGACATTCAAATGAATGCCTTTAAAGAACACTTTGAGAATTGTATTTTACAAAAAAGCTCAGAAACCGAGGTTATACATGGAAAAGGTACAGGTGTATTGAAAAATGAGATTCATAGCCTCCTTAAATATCATCCAGATGTCTTTACCTATTCATTGATTCATGATGGTGGCGCAACTCAAATAATCTTTAATAAGAAATACTAATTTGGATTTATCAGCACAATTAAAGCATACACTCAGCTCGGTTTTCGGGTATTCTGAATTTCGTGACAAACAAGAGCAAATCATCAACCATGTGATGGCTGGAAATGACTGTTTGGTCATCATGCCTACAGGCGGAGGAAAATCAATGTGCTATCAATTACCAGCCTTACTAAAAGAAGGAATCACACTTGTTGTGAGCCCATTGATTGCATTGATGAACGATCAGGTGAGGGCATTACAATTGATGGGAATAGACGCTGCAGCCTTGCACAGCAATGTAGGACGAAATGAATTTGATGACATTGTCAGAAGGATGCAAGATGGCAAACTCAAATTATTGTATGCGTCGCCCGAACGTCTGGCATTGCCCAAATTTCAAGAATTTCTAAATACCTTCAAAATATCGCTTATAGCCATTGATGAAGCGCATTGTGTGTCCATTTGGGGAAATGACTTCAGACCGGAGTACGTGAAGCTTTCCGTACTCAAAAAGATTTTCCCAACGACCCCAACCATTGCATTGACAGCCACCGCTGATGAAACCACCCAAGGAGATATTATCAAACAGTTGGAGCTTATCAATGCAGAAAAATTTCTTAGCAGCTTTGAAAGAAAAAACATTGCCATAGAAGCCAGATCAGGTTTAAAACGTATTGAACAAATCGAATTATTCCTCAGACCGAACAAAGAACAAAGTGGTATCATCTATTGTCTGAGCAAAAAATCTACGGAAGATGTAGCTCAAAAATTAAGATCCAGAGGATTTGATGCAACACACTACCACGCAGGAATGGATTCATCTAACCGAGATGAGACCCAAAGAAGGTTCCAGAATGACGAGGTTAAAATCATTTGTGCAACCATTGCTTTTGGAATGGGCATTGACAAGCCTAACATTCGATTCGTGATACATTATAATATGCCTAAAAATATTGAAGGCTATTATCAGGAAATTGGACGTGCCGGACGAGATGGAGACGAATCCAAAGCTTTGCTTTTTTATAGCTGGGGAGACTACATCAATCTAAAAAAGTTCATAGATGAAAGCAACGCATCAAAGGAATTCAAGACAGTGCAATATTCAAAGCTGGACCGGATGTGGGAGTATGCAAATGCCCACAATTGCAGGTCAAATTTCATCTTAAATTACTTTGGTG